>CAZTDC010000561.1:0-2263 GCA_964612165.1 uncultured Salinivenus sp. | reverse complement strand
CTGACTCCACCGCATGGCCGCCGTCCACCCCATGCCGCCCCCCCCTCCGTTGCCCCCGCCGGGCACGGCCGCCGCGGCCCCCCGCACCGAGTACTGCTTGTACTGGTACCGGGTCAAGTACGGCTCCGCAGCCATGGCGAGACTCACCACCGTGCCCAGGGCGAGCCAGCCGGTCGAGGTGGCCAGCTCCGATACCCGGTCGTCCCGCACGGCCCCAATGACCTCCACGATCCACCACAGCAGGAGGACCATCCCCGTGTAGAACACAATTTGGGGATGGTTAGCCCGCAGCTGGAGCGCCAGCGCCCCCGCAAACAGAAGTCCGCCCAGCAGCGAGGGATTCCGCAGGGTGTACACGAAGCCCAGCAAGACGTACGGCGCGTAGGCAAGCGCGACGAACTTGGTCCCGTGCCCCACCCCAATGATGATGGGAATGTACGTCGTAAACCCGAAAACAAGCCCCGATAACAGCCCCGAGAGATGGGTCCGTGTTGTGTAGAAGACGAGCAGGTACACGCCCGCCATGAGCACGAATAGGATGGAGACCGGCCACGCAGCACCCCGGACGAGGTTCACCAGATCGTCGAGCTGCAGGACGGAAATCTTTTCGTTGATGTAGGGCGTTCCGCTGAACACGTTTGGCGCCCAACGGGCCCACTCTCCGGTCTTCTGGTGGTGCTCCACCGTCACTTGCGCGTTGGCCCGGAAGGTGATGGTGTCGGTGCCCTGGATGTTTTTTCCCTCGAAGACAGCGGGGGCGTAGAAGGCGAGAGCGACCACTAATAGAATCCCGAGGCAGGCCACGTGCCGCGTCGAGGGCGAGAGTCGCGTCCAGAACGTGTCGACCTTGGCGGTGCGTGGGGTGGGCGTCCGGGTGGAGGAAGCCATGTGGTGGGGATCGCTGACGCAGTCGAGACGAGACCGCGGGCCGAAAGACCCGCTCAGTTTGATGAGCCCTCTCGAAACGGTCGGTCTATTTCGCTGTTCCGGCGAAGTTGAATGTGCGGAAGTGTGGAAGGCTGGAGGTATGGTAGGCTGGATGTAGGAACGCTTGTATCCCCCCTCACTTCCATACTCCCTTACTTCCATCCGTCCATACATCCTTGACAACCGGTGGACGAACTCGACCGCTGTCCCCTCTGTCGCGGCGACCGCTTCCAGCACGTTCTGATGTGCCGCGATCACACCGTCTCGGACGAGCAGTTCGACATCGTCGAGTGCGAGGCGTGTGGATTCCGCTTCACGAATCCGAGACCCAGCGACGACGAGATTGGGCAGTACTACGAGAGTGAAGACTACACGCCGCACCAGGACACCAGCCGGAATCTCATCGACACCCTGTACCGCTGGGTACGTCTTTACACCCTGCGGTCGAAGCACAACCTTATCTCTTCGCTGGTGGCGAACCCGCCCGGTCGTCTGCTCGACTTCGGCTGTGGCACGGGGGAATTTTTGAATCTCTGCCAGTCGAAGGACTGGGAGGCTCAGGGCCTGGAGCCCGACCCTGATGCCCAGGAAGTGGCCGCTGCGAAATACGACCTCACCGTCGAGGATCCGGATCACATTCAAACCCTCCCGGCCGACCACTTCGACGTCATCACACTCTGGCACGTGCTGGAACACGTCCCGCACCTGTCCGACACGATCAAAGAGCTGAAGCGAACCCTCGCCCCCACCGGCACCCTGGTCGCGGCCGTCCCGAACTGTGCGTCCCTCGATGCTCAGTACTACGGCAGGCACTGGGCTGCATACGACGTGCCCCGCCACCTGTACCACTTCCGCCCGCCCGATATCCGGCACCTGTCCGAGCGCTTCGATATGACAGTCGAAGAGGTCCGTCCCATGCGACTGGACGCGTTCTACGTGTGCCTGCTCAGCGAACAATACCGCAACGGCTGGCTGCTGCGAGCCCCCCTCGTGGCCGGCCTCTCCACCCTGTGGGCCGCCCGAACCGGACACCGGTACTCCGCGCAACTGTACCTCCTCCAGAAGGATTCCCGTCATTGAGACCCTCCTTCCGCTCGATGATCTGCTTTCTTCTGCATCTTGCGCTCCCCGGTCCTTATGAACAGAATGAATAGGGTTAATCTCTTCGTGATCGGCGTCAACAAGGCCGGGACGAGCTGGCTCCACTACCTGCTCGACCACCACCCCGACGTGTTTATGGCAGACGCAAAGGAGCTCTACTACTTTGGCGACGAAGGACCCGAGGAGGAACGGCCTGAGACCCTCGAAGAGTATCACCGTCACTTCCCCTTCGAGG
>CAZTDC010000560.1:0-2276 GCA_964612165.1 uncultured Salinivenus sp. | reverse complement strand
TACCTCATGTTTCTGCTGCTCCCGATTTTTGCGCTTCTACTGAAAATCCTCTACATCCGCCGTGGGCGGTTCTACATCGAGCATCTCATCTTCAGCCTGCACGTGCACGCGCTCGCCTTCGTTGCCTTTACCGTTGGCATTTTGCTCGAACAGTCAAGCATCGGATGGGTCAACATGGCTGCTCCGTGGGTCGACCTGTCGCCGTTCCTTTACCTCATCCTGGCGATGAGCCACGTGTACGAGCAGGGCCTCATCAAGTCGTCCATCAAGGCGTTTATCCTGCTCTCGATCTACAGCATCGTCCTCGCCATTGGCTTCGCCGTGCTACTGTTCATCGCGGTCCTGTTTATGTAATTTCGCGCAGGGATCGGGGTCTTGAACGTGGGAATGTCGTTGCACCTGGACGTTTGGACGGCCGTGGTTCCGTTCGAGAACCTATTCGTCGCAGTGTATCGCACGTATGGTCAATCGATGCAGGGCACGGCCGCAAAAATGAGTAGGATCCTCCTGGCGCACGGAATCATCCTGGTGGGGACGGTCGTTTTGCTCGTCGTAGGGAGTGTTGCCTTGACGTAGTCCACCGCGCCGCTTCTCCTCTTCGCTCGCCCGCCAGCTATGCCCTCTGAATCGTCCCCCGTTGCCTCTTCGTCGCCGGTCGAGGCGCCGGGGGGCGCCGGGCTCGTCGTTGCGACCGTCGTGAGCTACGTGGTGAATCCGCTGGTGCTGCCGCCCCTCGTGTACGGCCTTACGCTCGCTCACGTCGGGGCGCCGGCTGGCGATGTGATGATCGGGGCGGGCATTGGGGCCGTCTTTCTTGGGCTTGTTCCCCTCCTCCACGTCGGCTGGATGCGTGCACGGGGGGACATCGGCTCGCTCGAAATTCGCGACCGACGCAAGCGCACCGAGCCCTTCCTGGTCGTGCTGGGGGCGGGGATCGCAGCCCTGCTTCTCGTGGGTGTCCTCAACCTTCGCGGCCAGTTTCTCCTGGGGGCCCTCCTCGCCTGTCATCTCCTCAATACGGCCCTCCTCCTGGGCATCACGCGCTGGTGGAAGATTTCCGTGCACTGCGCGTCGGTGGCCGGGGCCGTGGGCACGCTGGCGTTCATCCGCTATCACGTGCCCGGCGTCCTACTGGATGGGACGCTCCTTGGGGGAATGGTGCTGGGAACGGGGCTCAT
This sequence comes from uncultured Salinivenus sp., assembly GCA_964612165.1. Classification (GTDB taxonomy): domain Bacteria; phylum Bacteroidota; class Rhodothermia; order Rhodothermales; family Salinibacteraceae; genus Salinibacter. The sequence continues at coordinate 1,098 of CAZTDC010000560.1, read as the reverse complement.
TCTCGTACCCCTGCTGCTCTGGGCGCGGGTGCGCAGCCACGCCCACACCTTGGAGCAGGCCACAGCAGGCACCGTGCTCGGTCTCGTGGCGCCCTACCTGGAGCTGTTCGTGATTGTCGCGATGGGTGGGGGGTGAGGACCATTAGACGGGTGAGAGCAGGAACCCGAGACGGGGGCGCTGTCGTTTGGTCGATCTGTGTCCAGAAGGGAGGCACTCATCGGGCGGATGTCTTCTGTTCTGGTCCTGCGTCGCTTCTTTCCTTCACACACCGACTCGCTCGTCCCGACCGACTGATACAGCTCTCGCCGTTCTGTCCACAACGCGCACTCGCTTATCTGTGAAGCGGTTTGTTTTTGCTCTGTTTGTCGGTGTGTGCCTTTGTCTTGTTGCGAAACCCGTGCAGGCGCAGGTGTGGAGCACGGTGAAAGGCACGGTCACCGACTCGGCCGATGGGACGCCGCTCCCGAGCGTGACGGTGGTTGTGAAGGGAACGAACTTCGGCACGGCCACCAACGAGCAGGGCCAGTATTCGCTTCGGCTTCCCACCGGTCGCTATGCCCTACGCTTCTCCTCGGTCGGGTTCACCACACGGGTCGACTCCGTGACGGTGACGAAGGGGGAGCCCACGCGTCTCGACGTGACCCTTGCGTCGAGCATTACCGAGATGGAGGAGCTCATGGTGACGGAGACGGGGGACAAGCAGGACGCAGGGGTTTACAAGGTGAATCCGAAGGACATCCAGAACATCCCGACGCCCTTCAAAGACGGGCTCCGGGCCCTCAAGACGATGCCCGGCGTGGCGACCAATAACGAGCTCTCGCAGAAGTATTCCGTGCGCGGCGGGGGGTACAACGAGAACCTCATCTTTATCAACGGCTTCGAAGTCTTTCTTCCGTTTCGGGCGCGGCAGGGGGAGCAGGAGGGCCTGGGTCTGCTCAATCCGGACCTCGCGTCGGACATCACGTTCTACACGGGCGGCTTTCCGCCGAAGTACGGGGGCAAGCTCTCCTCGGCCCTCGACGTGAAATACGCCCGGCCCAAGGAGCAGCCGCTCACCGGCTCGGCGTCGATCTCGACGCTCGATGCCAGCGTGCACG
>CAZTDC010000559.1:0-2278 GCA_964612165.1 uncultured Salinivenus sp. | reverse complement strand
TCCCCGAGTGAGTCCGAACAGTCAGCGCCTGTCGAGACTGAGACTCCATCGGACCCTATGGAGTCAAGTGACACCGAAGGCATGTCGAGCATGTCCATCAGCTTCTTTGGGACGCAGGCGTCGGTTCCGTACACCTCGTCACTGGCGCCGCCCCTTGATGGATCGCCCGGAAAAGAGTCGATCCGTACCTACTGGAAGTCTATGGCCAAGCAGAACTATTCCCCAACCCTCGATGCCATTCAGCAGCGGCGGGAGGAACTGGGTCTTAGTGATTGGGGCTATTACGTTTACCTTCGAGACTTAGGGAGCCAGTTATACCAGAAAGAGGGCGGCTCGAACGCCTCGAATGCTGCCACGCTTTGGACCTGGTTTATGATGATGAAATCGGGCTATTCCGTGCGGGTGGGCTTTCGAGGCAATAACGTTTTTCTGCTTCTGCCCATCCAGCAGAAGATCTTTAACCGGTCTCAGATTTACCTGAACGACCAGAAGTACTACATAATGGTTGAGGATAACGCGGGTGGATCCCTCCGGACGTACGAGGGACAACACGAGACGGCTGATCAGGTGCTGTCGATCGATGAGCGAGCCTTGCCCAACCTTGGAGGGGCCACCAAGAGCCGCACGGCGTCCTTCACCTACGACGATGAGCGCTTCGAAATTAAATACAACTACAGTACAGCTACTCTTGACTACCTGAGGACGTATCCGAATCTCTCCTTCAAAGTACTATTTGGCTCAGGTTTGTCCTCAGCCGCGGAAACGTCTCTTCGGGAGTCGATAGGGCCGCACATTAAGGACCGTTCTCCTCGCGAGACGCTCAACTTCCTCTTACGATTCGTTCAATTCGCCTCTGAATACAAGAAGCCCAAAAATCTCAGAGAAGAGTGGTACACGTTTCCGGAGGGAGCGCTTGCTGCATCTAGCACAATCTGTGGTGGGCGAGCCGTTTTGTTTTCCTCTCTAGTGCGGATGTTTCTAGATCGCCCCCTGGTTGGGCTTGAGTGGAAAAGCCCTAATCACTTGGCGACGGCCGTGAAGACCGGGGATGGGTTGGAGGCTACGTCTGAGGACCGCACGTTTACAGTTGACGGTGAGACGTACATCGTGGCTGACCCCACGTACATCGGAAGCAGTCTTGGGGCACGCGCTCCATGGGTGGACCAGGAACCGAAAATTATTCAGTTCGCCAAGAACTGACCCTCTTCCGGTTTTTTGCTCGTTGCTTTTGAACCGACGCCTCCTATGTACTTCCCCAATTTTTGCCGAGCGTCGGCCTGTGTCATTGTCGGTGTGCTTGTCGTGGCCTTCGTGCTGGGAGGACTGCCCGCACACGCCCAGTCGAGCGGGGAGGGGGGCGCTGTCTCGGAACAGGCGCAGTCCGTGGAGGTGACCTACCAGGTTTATGCGGAGGACAAGGCGCCCAAGAAGGCACGGGAATTGGCCATCGATCGCGCTCAGGCTGAGGCGGTGCGCCGAGTGGTGGGGACCGAGGTCCAGGCCGAGCGAGTGAGTTCCTCTCTCGACTCTGGTGAGGAGCGCGTTGAGCGGTTCTCGCAGGTTGTTCGGACAGGCGCAAGTGGTCGCGTCGTCGACTCGGAAGTGTTAGAGGGCACCACCGTCCGGCGGGGCGGGAAGCTGTTCTACAAGGTGCGGCTTCGGGTGACCGTAGCCCCGGAGCAGGGTCAACCGGACCCGAGCTTTACCGTGGACGTCTCGCTCAATGAGAAGGATCGGGTGTACCTCGATCGAGGAAATCCCCAAGAGAGTCAGGAGCTAGTCGCGAGCTTTCGAACGTCGAAAGACGCCTACCTCACGGTCTTCAACGTGACGCCGGACACAATGCGGGTCGTGTGGCCCAATTCGCGACTTCCAGACACGTTCGTTCCAGCAGATTCAACCGTTGAGTTTCCCCCGCCGGATATGCGCCGACTTGGGTTGCGTTGGCGGGTCAATGCGCCTCGGGGGCAGCAGCAGGTAACCGAGCGTATCGTGGTCGTAGCCACGAAGAAAAAAATTCCCTTTCAGCCGGTGCCGGACTACGAGGTCACCGATGGCGAACTCAAAACGGCCGGCGCGAGCCTGGAATCCCTAAATCGGTGGCTCGTTGAAATTCCACTCAATCAGCGGACTGTGACCACAGCAACCTACACGGTGAAAAAGGCCTCCGGTACGCCCTAAGGTGCTCGGGGCCGCCTGCTCGGTCTTCTTCAGTAGCTTTCGCCGCCGATGCTCGAACGAGGATGGGACCTTCTGGATGCGCTTTTCCGGGACGAGT
>CAZTDC010000558.1:0-2279 GCA_964612165.1 uncultured Salinivenus sp. | reverse complement strand
AACCGATTTTCGAAAGGACGGCGGCGGGCATCGTAACAGTGCCCGGTCCGTGTGCGCTATTATGTGGACGTGTATGCCCCCGCGTTTCTCTCGTGCCGATGCCCACGGACGTTCCCGATTTTGACTCGCTCCCCGAGCGGCCCTCGGCCGGGGCGACCCGCCGGTCCCGGTCGGCGTCCCGGCGGTTCCGGCCGATGGGAGAGCGGGGATGGGCGGCTCGTCTGGGAATTGGTCTCGTTCGGTGGCTTCTCTGGCCGCTGCTGAAGTGGGGACTGATCGCCGCCCTCCCGTTTTGGGCGCTGCTGCGCGGGTCGCTGTTTGCCTACCATCAGCACTGGCCCTCTCCTCTCGCCCTACTGACGGGATGTACGGCCGCGTTTCTCGTCCTTCTCGCCTACGCAATCTGGGGGCACGTCTGGTTGAAGGGGCCGGAAGCGGGGTATCGGGCCCGGGCATTTCGGTGGAAAGCGCTGGGGGTACTCGTGGTGCTGGGGGGATTCCAGGGCTACGTGCTTCTGGCCCCCAATCCGGCCCACGTCAAGTCCGAGGAGGTGCACAGCGAATACACCGAGCTGCACCCGACCCTCCGGATGAGCGTCGCCACGCTTTTGCTCGTGGACGAGGGCGTGCTCATCACGGACCTGTCGCGCCACCCGAGCGACTACGGGGACATGGGGCTCTCGGTGAATCCGCAGTCGCTGCACTACCCGCAGGCCGACGGCTACGTGCACGCCCTGGACCTGCGCACGAAGGGGCACTACGAGATCCGGAATCTCCTGATGCAGGGCTACTTTGCCGCGCTGGGCTTCCGCACGCTTCGCCATGAGGGCACGGCCGACCATCTGCACGTCGCGCTGCCGCTTCCCACCGGTCGGTAGAAACGGAGTGGCGCATTGTCTGAGTCTCGGCGCAACGACCGGCGAGGGCTACCGGTCGACGATGTCTTCCAGGAGCACGGCGGGGTTGGGAAAATGATCGGACAGGTCGGCGTCTCCGGTGACGAGCGTCACGTCCAGCTGCTGTGCCAGCGCGACGTACCCACAGTCGTACGCGGAGTGGCCGGTGGCGTCGACGAGGCGGAGGACCTCAGCTGTGGAGACCTCGTACGCGTTGTGGGTCATGTCGGCTTCAGCAGTCCGGGCTGTCTCCAGGGCGTCGGCACGGGTCATGTAATCGCCGACGAGGTAGCCCCGGAGGACGTTGCGAAATTCCGATTTTCACAGAAGCGGCGCAACCCAATCGGCATCCCGTTGGCGTGCCTCGCGAGCAAGCGCCGACCGCTCGGTGTCCATCGCAATCCAGAAGTAGCTGATCACGTCGTTGTCAACGACAATCATGCTCGGCCCTCTCGTTTGGCTTCGTTGACGATATCGGGGACGGTCTTTCCAATACGCTCATTGAGGGCCTCGGCGCGTCGAATCATTTCCTCTGCGTCGGGGCGCCGGTTGGTGAGGGCCCGCTCTAGGATCATGATGGCCTCGCTATTCATGCTGCGGCGATGGCGTTCGGCCCGCTCCTTCAGCCGGGCGTGGAGTTCGTCGGGAAGGCCCTTGATGGTAAGATTCGGCATGGTATCAGTGTGGTTGTGCTTCGCAACCAATGGGGGCATTCCCTACGTGCCTGTGCCCGAAGAGCGTTCCTCCAGGTCTCCTGATCCGTTCGAAGAGAGGAATCTGTTCGAATGGAGCCCTCACGTACGGGCACGGCGATGGGCGAGTGCGCCGCAGGTTCTTGGACATCCGACCCCGAGGTGGGACAAACACAAAACGCCGGGCCGGCCGTTCGGCCGATCCGGCGCTCTGCAAGTCCCCCGATGCGGGAATGGCGGATGGCGCATCCTCCGACAGCGGACTGCCGGGGGGACGTATCATCGTTGTGCCATTCTCGCACCGGTTTCACCCCCTTCGGTGAAAGTCAAAGGGTACCGCCGGGGGACGCGGGATTGCGTCCCGACGTGCACCGCAGGGGGTTGTGTGGGTGCGAGAAAGAGAATACGGCACGACGGGCGGTTTTCCGTTAAGAACGAGCGCAGGTGTAGGGGCGCTGTTGGCCCATCTTGCGGTGCGCCAACCCGTGCGCCATGCCGCGATCCCGCGCAGAACGTCGCCGTCCTACGCCGCCTGCAGCTGCGGTCCGGCTTCCACAATCTCCGGGGCCGCCTCGTCCTCGTACTCCTCAAAGTGGTCGTTGAAGAGGCCCACGAGGTGCTCGGCCTTTTCGTCGTAGGCCTCGGGGTCGTCCCACGTCTCGCGCGGCATGAGGATGTCGTTGGGCACGTT
>CAZTDC010000557.1:0-2283 GCA_964612165.1 uncultured Salinivenus sp. | reverse complement strand
GTCGAATCATCGGGGATCGGGTCCGCACTGGGATAAACGCTTCGACGAGAAGCAGCAGCAGGGCGACGGCGAGGGGCCACTGGTACATCTCGGCGTACTCGGCGAACTGCTCCTCGGCCACGGTGGAGGTTTCGAGCTGGCGCAGGGCCGTCGGCACGTCCGAGAGGGCACTGGAGGTGCTGCCGATACGGAAATAGGCGCCGCTCTCGGCAAGCGTCGTGAGCGCGTCCTCGTTGAGTTTCGTGCGGACCACCTGCCCCTGCTGATCTCGCTTCACACCCACCTCTCGTCCGTTCTCGTAGATCGGGATCCGTGCGCCGCCCGTCGTCCCCACCCCGGCGGCGAAAAGAGTGACGTTATTCTGTTGCGCCTTTTGCTTAACGGAAGCGAGGTCGCCGACGTGGTTTTCGCCGTCGGAGAGAAGAAGCACGACGCGGGCCCGGTTCTGACCCGGGCGGGCGGTGGAGTCGGACGCCGGACGCGCGGCATCGAAGGCCTCGGTGGCGGCGTCGAGGGCGGCGCCGAAGTTGGTGCCGGGGACGGGGACGCGGTCTGGGCCGGCCACGTCGAGGAAAAGGCGGAGGGCGCCGTAGTCGGTGGTGAGGGGACACTGCACGAAGCCGGTGCCGGCGAACAGGACGAACCCCACCCGGTCGCCCCGCAGGCGGTCCACGAGGTCGCGGATCTCCTTCTTGGCGCGCTTCAGCCGGCTGGGCGCCACGTCCGTCGCCCGCATCGACTCGGACACGTCGAGGGCCACGATGAGGTCCACGCCCCGGCGCTCCACGGTTTGCAGCTGCGTGCCGAAACGGGGGCCGATCAGGGCGATGCCCATCCCCGCCAGCGCCAGGACCACGAGCGTGGCTTTCACGGTTCGGCGCCACGGCCGCACGGCATCGGCGAGCTGCTGCAGGAGGGCCGCGTTGCCGAAGCGGTCGAGAGCACGGGCTCGAGCCTGGACTCCCCGCCAGTACAGCCATACGGCCACCGGAACGGCGGCCAGCGTCCACGCAAAGGTCGGGTGCAACCACTCCATGGGGGAGTGGACCATTTGGAGGAGAGAGTGGGGCGTTCGGCTTCGGTACCATCGAGAGCCGGTTCCTCTCACTGCGCGGACGCCCCAACGTTTCTCCGTTTCGGTCTTGCTCCACAGTTCCGAGGGATCGTTTCCGCCCGGTCGGCGTGTGGGCGTCCGGATCCGAAAGACGAATTCGCGTCCTTTGCACCTCAAATCTCCACGTGCCATGGTCCTCCCCACCGAACCCATTGGCAGCATCCCCCGCCCCGACGAACTCATCGAGGGCCTTCTGGCCTACCGAAAGGGAGACCTCAGCGACGATGCACTCGATCGGATGTACGACCGGGCCCTCCGCGCCACGATCAGCGCGTTCGAGAGGACCGGGTCGCCGGTCATCACCGATGGCGAGCAGGCCAAACCCAGCTTTTTGACCTACCCCGTCGAAGGAGCGGACAACCTGGAGCCGGGGGGCATTGAGGTTCCGTTCGAGGCCGGCCATACGCGGCAGTTACCCAAGCTTACGGCGGGCCCGTTCCAGTACGAGACCTATGCCGTCGACTACCTGGAGCGGGCGCAGGAATACGCCAACGTGCCGGTGAAGCAGAGCGTTATCTCGGCCTCGGCCCTCAGCCTGCTCTATCCGGACGACGGCATCGACGGATATCCGCGCGAGGCCTTCCTGGATGATCTCGTCGATGAGGTAGAAACCGACATTCGTCAGTGCCTGGATGCCGGGGCGCACGCCGTGCAGATCGACTTTACGGAGGGCCGGCTCGCCGTGAAGCTGGATCCGTCGAAGGACCTCCTCCGCCAGTTCGTCGCCCTCAACAACCGCGTCCTCGACCGCTTCACCGACGAGGAACGCCAGCGCATCGGCATCCACACCTGTCCGGGGGGCGACCAGCATTCCACCCACAGTGCCGACGTGGACTACGCGGAGTTGCTGCCCCTGCTCTTCGACATGAATGCGGGGCGCTTCTACATGCAGTTTGCGAGCGAAGACGACCAGGAGCGCGTGCTCGACATCGTGAGCGAGCACAGGAAAGAAGACCAGACGATCTTTCTCGGCGTCACCGATGTGAACGATCCGGAGGTGGAGTCGCCCGAGGAGGTCCAGAACACGATTCTGCGGGCGGTCAACTACCTCCCGGTCGAGCGGCTCGGGACGACCGACGACTGCGGCTTCTCGCCGTTCGGCGACGACCAATCGACGGCTCGGCGCACCGCCTTCTCCAAGATTGAAGCCCGGGTGGAGGGGACGAAGA
>CAZTDC010000556.1:0-2287 GCA_964612165.1 uncultured Salinivenus sp. | reverse complement strand
CGAAGAGGGGCGCGTCCGGGCGTGGCTCTCACTGGCAAAAATCCGAGAGGTGGCTCGCCTCCAGTCCGTTGAGTCGATCCGTGCCGACAACGACCCGCTCCCTCGAAAGGGAATGGAAGAAGAGCCGGTGGAGCCCCCGGAAAACCGATGAGAATGGTTTAGTTCAAATGCTCCACGTGCCGCAGGGTGGTGGGCTCCAGCAGGCGGTTGATTTCGTATTCCAGGATGTCGCGCAGGCGCCAGTCGGAGGGAAGGTCGCCGTCGGACACCTCGACGAACAGCGTAATGCAGCCGCGGGTGGCGCGCAGGGCCCGCTTGTGGGCGTCGTCGGCCTGGAGGTGGTAGGCTTCGAAGGTGAATCCCCGATACGAGTCAGCGGCCATGGGGGCATTCGGATCGTTCGTAGACACGCAACTTTCATGATCGGACGAACGTCACCTCTTCGTGTTCGCCGGCGGCGTCTGGGTAGGGGCGAATGGACAGCCGACCGTACCCAGTCGTCCCGGGCACGAGAGGGAGTGGGGGAGCGCCCGGAGCAATTGGGGGGTACTGCATCATCGGCAATGTGGACTTTTGGTGAGGACCGACGTCGAGGAGCCGCGGGCATGTCATTTCTGGAAGCGGGTCTTTAGACTGATTCTAAATAAGCACTCCTTCTCACGATTCCGCTGTCCCATGCGTCAATTGGGTTCCGTTGCTCTCGCTCTCCTTCTGGTGGGTTCGCTCGTTGGCTGCGGGGGCGGAGGGGACGATCCGCTCGTCATCTACTCCGGGCGCAGCAAGCCCCTTGTCGATTCGCTCGTTACCATGTACAAGCAGCAGGCCGACGTGCCGGTGGAAGTGAAGTACGGCACCGACGCGCAGCTACTCTCCGCCCTTCAGGAAGAGGGGGAGCAGAGTCCGGCGGACGTGTTTTGGGCGAACACGACCGGCGCACTGGGCAATGCCGTCAGCAACGACCTGCTCGCCGCGCTTCCCGATTCGGTGACGGCGACGGCGGCCCGCTTTGTGCCGTCGAACCAGCGCTGGACGCCCGTGACGACGCGGTTCCGCGTGCTGGCCTATAACAGGGACGCAGTGAACCCCGACGATCTGCCCGAAACGGTGGTCAACCTGCCGCAGCAGGAGGAGCTGTCGGGACGGGTGGGGTGGACGCCGGCGTACTCGAGTTTCCAGGACTTTGTGACGGCGATGCGCGTGGTCGAAGGACCGGAGGCCACCACGTCCTGGCTACGGGGCATGAAGACCCTGGAGCCGAAGAGCTACACGTCCAACACGCCGATGATTCGGGCACTGGCGGCGGGTGAGATCGACGTGGCGCTTACGAATCACTACTACGTGCTTCGTCTCAAGCACGGCGGCGCGGAGGGGGAGTACGAGGGCGAGGAAGAGGAGGACGAAGAGCACGAGGAAGAGGAAGAAGAAAGCAGCGTGGCGTCCTCTGCCCCCATCGAAACGTATCGCTTTGCCGACGGCGATCTCGGCAATCTCGCCCTCGTGACGGGCGCCGGCGTGCTGAAGACGAGCGATCAACGCCCGGCGGCGCAGGACTTTCTGCAGTTCCTTCTGTCGGAGCGGGCGCAGTCCTTTGCCGCCAATCGGGTCAACGAGTACCCGGTGGTGTCGGGGGCGAAGGTGCCCGAGTACATGATGCCGGCGGACAGTGCTCTCGCGCTGAGTCCCGAGTTTGACCTGCAGCGGCTCCAGGAACTGGATCCGACGCTCGACCTGCTTCGGGACGTGGGATTGCTGTAGGGAAGGGACGCATGGAGGCGTGGATGCATGGACGTGAATCAGGGAAAAGGAGGATGGGGGCTTCCACGCATCCCTGCTACACACATACGGCGGTGCCAGTGGAAAAGGAGTGCGCCACCAGACTGAAGCTATGCAGTGATGAACGGTTTTCGGGCTCTTCAGGCGGTACGGCGTCGCTGGTACGTGTTCGTCCCCGTGGGCATTGTCGTGGCGGGGGTGCTCGTGCCGCTGGGCTATCTGCTCCTTCGGGCCCTGCAGGCCGATCCGCAGACGCTGTGGGACCTGGTGGTGCGCTGGCGCAACCTGCGCCTGCTGGGCAACACGGTGGGGCTCACGGCGGGGGTGCTCGTGGGCAGCACAATCATCGCCTTCCCCCTGGCGTGGCTCACGACGCGGTCGGATCTTCGGGGCCGCGGCGTTCTGACGCTGCTGGGCGTACTGCCCCTCGCGGTGCCCGGCTACGTGATGGCGTACGTCCTGCTGGCCACGACGGGCTCGTACGGGACCCTCGCCCAGGCCCTCGGTGTGGTGC
>CAZTDC010000555.1:0-2290 GCA_964612165.1 uncultured Salinivenus sp. | reverse complement strand
CCGCGATCATTCGGGAAGCCATTCGGGCGTATCTTGCTGATCCAACCCATGTTCTGCCCTCAAGTGCGTAACTCCTAGGTTTGACGAAGTTTGCTGACGATTGCAGAAATCGTCAGGTAAAGGCGCCTTTGAGAACGAAGTCCTCGCCCTCGGGAAGCTGTGTGAGCCGGTACAGAAGCCGCTCCAGTGCGAACCGCGTAAGCAGGACCTGGTACTCCTCCCCTGTCTCGCGCCTGCGGTTCAGCCTGCGGTTCAGGAGGCGATCCCGAACGGACTGGGCCACTGGAGAGCTCATTCAAAGAGAAGTGGATTTTGAAACGGGGCCAGGGCGAACGCTCCGGCGTGGCAGGACCTCCCGCGTGCAGGCTGTCAGCAGGCCAGCCTCCTCTATACGGTCGCCTCGATGTACGGGCGCATCACCGTCTGGACCCGACAGATCTCCGCGTAGTGGTAGAGGTCGTCGATCGGGCCGGCAGACGAGCGCACGTAGTCACGAAGCGCCTCGAGCGCGACCGAGAGGCCGACCTTCCCCCGAAACTTGAAGCAGTCTGCGACGGTCTTGGCGGGGCTGAAGACTCTAGCGGTGATGCCTTCCACGTCGTGCGTCTGGGCGCCTTCCGTGAAGCTCGGGTCCGACATGTGAACGACCTCAAGGCTCGTCGGACTCGCCTCTGGGGTCCAGTCTCCTTTCTCCCGGGCGATCCAGACCCGTCGGGGCATCTGCGTGGTGAGCCCGTGGAACTGAAGCGCGGAGAGAAGGCACACCACTGCGCCCGGGTACCGCGCCGCCACGAGGGCCAGGCTGTGGTGTTCGGTGACCGGGGCATCCGGGTGCCGGTACAGGCCGCGTCCCTCCCGCTCGAGCTCACCCCGGTCGGCTAGCCTTGAGAGGTAGCTCGGGGGAAGGTCCCGATCTTTCAGGTCGCGGGCCCGCACCACGCCCTGCTGGCGCGCAATCTGGAGAACCTGCTCGGTTTTCGTCACGAGGATAGGCGATGGCGTGCGTTGTCATGCAACCTATAACATTTGTAGGCTCTTATTAGATCAGGGGTGGAACTACACGCCGCACATGCGCTGCAGGAGGACCGGCGTGACTTGGTCGTGATTGAAAGCAAGCTCAAACATCGCTACATATCCGGATAGGCGGTCTTTGTGAACACCGCGGAAGCGCCGTAGCCGGTTGCGCAGGCTTGTCCAAATTCCTTCGATTGTGTTAACGTGGACCTCCCGGGTGCCGTCTCCATCGCGGTCCTCAGCCCAGCCTTCGGAGTGATCGACGGCTTTCCGGGTTCTGGATTCCTCCTCGTTTTCGAGCCACAGGTACGAGCGGTTCTCGTCGGTAAAAATGCAGGCCTCCTCTGCCGTTTCTCCGGCAACTGTTGCCCGAATGGTGTCCTCCTTCGTGTCGGCGCAGACTCGGAAGCAGGCCCATCCAGTTTCGCGGCCGACCATCCCCAAGACCGGAGGCCGGTCGTTCTCGAAGGTCCCTCGCCCTCGGGCTTTGTTGGCCCGGCGGCGTGGGGGATCATCCAGATTTCGATGCGGCTTGCCTTTTTTCCCCCGCGTTCTGATACATCTCGTCGGCTTCGACCTCTGGATCCGGTAGTTCATTCTCCGACGCCCCGCCGGGAAGCCCAACACGTTCTCCCTGCTGTACTGCCTCATGAATGCGGTGACGCCGCTTTAGCACCGACGGGTATGCCAGATCCATCTCGTCGGTCAGATGCTTGGTCGGAACGCCCTTCGCAAATCCACGAAGAAGCATCACAATCGTAGAACAGTCGTAGTGGGTTTTTGACCAGACCGTATTGGTAAAGATGTTGAAGACCGCTCCGCATTCTCGACAGCGGTAGTCGACGATTGGTGCTCGGCGGCGGTCGTGCGGGGCCTGATCGTCTGGCAAATCGTGTCCATTCGGACAAGACAGCCCCTCCGGATGAAGCGACCGTTTTAAGTATCGGTAGCACTCCTCCTCGCTGAGCAACTCGTCAACTGGAAAGCCAATCATCCTGTCGGGGCGGACGCTATTTCTTGGAACATGCTGGGCAAATCCATACCGAGCGGAAGGGGAAAATTGTTCAGCCCCGAGCTAACATGAGCCACATTTGTATTATCGGTATAGGTTTCAGTACAACGTGTCCGTCACCTCTGAATTCGTGATATGCCGGGCACAGTAGCCCTGGCGAGTCTAATAGAATCATAGGAACCTAGGTGTCTAGGTTCCTATCCAGGACATCCCGTACGACCTCCTTGATCGCGCGCCCATGCTTCGCGGCGTGCATCTTCAGCC
>CAZTDC010000554.1:0-2297 GCA_964612165.1 uncultured Salinivenus sp. | reverse complement strand
CTGTTGATCGCCTGCATCAACTTCATGAACCTGGCAACGGCCCGCGCGGCGGAGCGGGCTACAGAGGTAGGCGTTCGGAAAGCGGTCGGGGCCGGCCGCCCCCAGTTGGCCGGACAGTTCCTGGGAGAGGCCGTGCTCACGACGGCGGGGGCATTCGGCCTGGCCCTGGTACTCGCGTTTTTAGCGCGCCCCGTCTTCACGAAGCTGTCCGGGGTTCCGCTGTCCCTCGGTGACCTCCTGACCGGGCCGGTGCTCCTGACACTGGGACTTGGCATCATCGGGGTCGGCGCGCTGGCGGGGAGCTACCCGGCGTTCGTGCTGGCTCGCTTCGACCCCTCTGAGGTGCTGACGGTGAACCAGCGCCACGGCTCCGGGGGGGGATCAAGTTGGGTGCGACGCGGGCTGGTCGTGGGACAGTTCGTCGTCTCGATCGCCCTGATCGCCGGGACACTGGTGGTGTGGCAGCAGTACGACTACATCCAAACCAAGCGGCTGGGGATCGACGAGGAGCGAATTGTGGTGATCGACCCGGGAGAGTCTCTCGGCGACCGTCGGGGCGCGTTCCTGGAGCGGACGCGGCGGCTGTCCGGGGTGGTGCAGGCGAGCGGGGCAGACCCCTTGTTCGGGTTCATCACCAAGACCTCGTTCGTCCCAACGGGAGCCGCCCCCGACGCGGCGACGGGCATGAGTGCCATTGACGTGGGGCCGCGCTTCGTGGAAACAATGGGCATTGAGGTGACGGAGGGTCGCTCGTTCGATCCCGGTCGGGCGGCCGATTCGTCCGCGGTCCTCCTCAATAAGGCGGCCGCCAGCGCGTTCGGGTGGTCGCCCCGAGAGGCCGTCGGGCGGAGCATCAATGCGACGAACAGCCCGTCTCGCAAGGTGGTCGGGGTGGTTGACAACTTTCACTATCAGTCGCTCCGGCGCCACGTCCAGCCCCTCGTCCTGCGGCTCGCCGAGACGGGACGGAGGATGTTTGTCCGCCTCGACGCAGGTGATCCGGAACCGGCGCTCGATCGGCTCCGCGACGCGTGGTCGGCAGTGGGGGCAAACGGGCCGTTCCAGTACACCTTTCTCGACCAAGACTTCGCTCAGCTCCACCGCTCGACCCGGCAGGCGGGCCGGCTCCTCGGCCTCTTTGCGGGACTCGCCATCTTCGTTGCGTGCCTCGGCCTCTTCGGACTGGCCACCTACACGGTGCAGCGCCGGACGAAGGAGATCGGCATCCGGAAGGCGCTGGGCGCGACAGTTCCGCAGGTCGTGGGCCTCGTCTCGAAGCAGTTCGTGGGCCTCGTGGCGGCGGCGTTCGTGGTGGCCGCGCCGCTCGCGTACGTCGGGATGACGCGCTGGCTCAATGGCTTCGCCTATCAGACGAACGTGGGGATCGGCGTGCTTCTCGGGGCCGGTGGAACAGTTCTCCTCGTCGCCCTCCTCACCGTGAGCGTTCACGCCCTTCGCGCGGCCCGTACCGATCCGGCCCGCGCCTTGCGCAGCGAGTGACGAGGGACGACCGGACTGGCAACGCGGCATCGGCCACGCGGGGGGAAGAGAAGCGGCCGGCAGACAGCACGGCGGGCCGTGACACTTGTGAAGCGAATAGAGTGCACGCACGACGTTTCTCAAACGCGGCTCGTCTCCACCATGCTTTGGAACACCCTGAAGCGCAATTGTCGCAGTCTTCGACGGCACGCCGGCTACACGGCGATCAACGTCGTAGGGCTGGCCCTCGGCATCGCAGCCTGCCTGCTGATCGCGCTCTACGTGCGCCACGAGCTCAGCTACGACGACTTTCACGAAGACGCTGAGCAGATCCACCGCATCGTGGGAGACTACGGCGAGACGGTGATGCCGGCGATTCAGTTGCCGGCGATTGCGGAGATCCGGCGGAAGAATCCCTCTCTTGCCGTGACCTCTTTCTTCCAGTCCGACGCCGTCGTGGGCCGCGATACGCGTCGCGTCCACGAAGGCCAGTTGTTCGTCGCGCGGCCGTCGTTCTTCGACGTGTTCACGTTCCCGGTGCGGCAGGGCACCGCGAAAAAGGCGTTCGACCAGCCCAACACGGCCGTTCTCACGCCCAAGAAGGCCCGGCGGTATTTCGGGGACCAGAATCCGGTCGGCAAGACGCTGGAGGTGACGGGGTTTCCCCTGCAGCGGGACACCACCGTAACGGTGACGGTCACGGGCGTCCTTGAGCCCATTCCAGACGCGTCGCACTTCCACCCGGAGATGATCGTCTCGTGGGCCACCCTCGATGCGGCCGTGAACTTTACCGAGCGCAAGCGGGACAACTGGTCCGG
>CAZTDC010000553.1:0-2297 GCA_964612165.1 uncultured Salinivenus sp. | reverse complement strand
GAGCATTGAGAGCGGATACGGATTCTCTACGTCAGGCACGTCATAGTAATTCCACTTATCCGACCAGCGACCGCTATCCAAGTCCGGCCTGAGATCATCTTCGTCGTGAACATAGATCACTGCGTCGATGCCAATTCCGCTACCGAAGTCTGAAAGCTCGTACTTGAACGGTAGGTAGCCAACAATCTGATCGCTCGCATTGACCAGGCGAATTTCGGTAAACTTGGTTACAGTAACGGGATTGGGATTGGAGAACTTTGCAAACCCAGACGACACGGGAGTAGGAATCACACCGTCGCCAGTTTCAAATTTTAGCTGAACCTCAGACACATTGACCTCTGGAGACACGATCTTGAATGTGATCGAGGGATCCTCTAGATCAGGCCAGTCCGCGAAAGGCCCTGAAGAGAGCGTGGCGCTCGTCTGATTGGAGGGGCCGCTCTCGTTTTCTTCGTCGTCGACGGCCGTTACTTGGTAGTAGTAGGTTGTGCCACTGGTTACACCTGTGTCGGTGTAGCTCGCGTCGCTAAGGGGAGATGTGTTGAGTTTCGTCTCGTCGATTGGATCGCTGAAGAAGGAGGTCGAACGGTAGACGTTGTAGCCGGCTGGACTGCCCTCCCCGCCGGGGCTCCAGGTAAGGTCGATCCCGCCCTCACCAGCGGTGGCCTGCAGGTCAGTGGGGGCCTCCGGGCCTCCGTCGCCCTGGTTCTCGTACCACGCGACAGTGTTGTCTGCTCTGGAAGCTGAGAGTACATCGAGAGCTGCGTCGCCCGTTAAGTCGGCAGCGAAGACCGATAGGGCTTCCTCAGCGCCAGTTGTGATTATTTTTCGGTTGGAAAACGATCCGGTGCCGTCATTCTCATACCAGGCCACAGTGTCGTCCTCGAACGAGGCCGAGAGCACGTCTTGGTCCCCGTCTCCATCCAGGTCAGCGGTGTGTACGTCGTGGGCCGCTGCGGCATCAGTCGTAATCACCTTCTGGTCAGAAAACGATCCGGTGCCATCGTTCTCATACCAGGCGACCGTGTCGTCCCCGAAGGAGGCCGAGAGGACATCCTGATCACCGTCGCCGTCTAGATCAGCAGCATGGACCGATTGGACCGTTTCGGCATCGGTCGTGATGGTGGTTGAACCCGCGAACGTGCCACTGCCTGTATTTTCGAACCACACGACCTCCCCGCTCTCAGACGCCGCAGAGAGGACATCCGTACGTTCGTCCTCGTTCAGCGGCGCTGCGTAGACGGAGGTTGCCGACTCGATCCCCGTCGAGATCACCCTCTGGTCGGAGAATGAGCCCGCACCCGTGTTTTCGTACCAGGCAATCTTGTCATCCCCAAGCGACGCGGAGAGCACATCTTTGTCTCCATCCCCTGTTAAGTCGGCAGCAAAGACCGATGTTGCCGACGCGGCATTCGTCGTAAGGACGCGTCGGCCCGAAAATGTGCCCCCGTTGTTTTCATACCAGGCCACCGTGTCCCCATCGAAGGAGGCGGAGAGGACATCCTGGTCCCCATCCCCATCTATGTCTTCAGCCCACACAGAGTGAGCGCCTTCGGCGTCCTGAGCAATTACACGCTGATCCGAAAACGATTTCTCCCCCTCATTTTTGTACCAGGCAATCTTATCGTCTCCAGCGGACGCAGAAAGAACATCGATGGCACCGTCGCCATCAAGGTCGGCGGCAACGACGGATTGAGCAGCATCGGCATTCGTCGTGAGTGTACTCTGCTCTGCGAAGGGCTGAGCGTGTGAAGCGGGCGCCCCAAAGGCTACCAGTGCTGCAGCAACAACCGGAAGAATTGGTGCAGCGATCCACCTATGCGAGGAAAGAAGAAAATTGGCGAGCACCCACATCGGCCTAAACGGTTTCGTCAGGGAAGTGAGGAAAGGAGACACCCATCCTGCCGGCCACGAGGATGCGACTACCTAGAATAGTGAAATGCGCTCGACGACATGTCTTCCGCCGGCACCCGGAAAGAAAAAGAGCTTTCAGCGGATTCACCGCCGGATGAGATTCGCAACGTGCCCCGAAGAATATCTCCCGTCTCAAAATCCTCAAGGCCGGAGGTAATCCGTACACTGTACCGGATGAACCCTTTGCTGGAGGCCGTGCCGACCGCGGAGAAGTTCCTAACCGCCGATTGCTGGGGATTATCAGGGTCAATTCCGTTGTATGTCCCCCCAGAGCAATTTGCAATTCGATTCATCTCCTCCACGGCGTCGGGGTTGACGTACCTGCTGTCGAGATCGGATCCGGGCCCCAGTCCCACAGCAAAGATTGGAGAATCCTTGCGAGA
>CAZTDC010000552.1:0-2298 GCA_964612165.1 uncultured Salinivenus sp. | reverse complement strand
CGACTGGTCTACCGGCTCAAGCAGGTCGACACTGACGGGAGCACGGAGGTCACCGATCCGATTACGGTCGAACGAGGGGCGGTTGAGGCTCTTCGGCTTGAGAAGACTGTGCCCAACCCGGTGCAAAATCGAATGGCCGTCCGCTACGCAGTGCCGGGGGGGGCGGAAGGAGCGGAGGCCACCCTTCGGCTCTACGACGTGCTGGGGCGGCGGGTGCAGGCGGTGGAGGCCGAGGCGGAGCCGGGTCGGCATGCGCGTCGGCTCGACGTGTCGGGGCTGTCGAGCGGGGTGTATTTCCTGCGGTTGCAGGCGGGAGAGGCCGCCGAGACCCGGCGCCTGACGGTCGTGCGGTAAGCAGACCGAATCGGACGCGGTTGGCATCCCATCGTCTTTCATCTCACGAAAATGCACACGTCGCCATGAGTTCTGTTTTCTTCTCTCTTCTCTCGATCGACACCAGTTCACGAAGCGGGTTTCCAGGAGGGATTCTAGCGATGGTTCTGGCGCTTGGCCTCTTCTTTGCTCTCCGTCCCGTTTCGATTCAGGCCCAGATTGGCGGCCACCAGAAGATCAGTGATGCCGCGGGCAACTTTGGAGGTACACTGAATAATGAAGACCGATTTGGGAAGGGAATCGTCCGACTCGGAGACCTCGACGACGATGGAATCTCTGACCTCGCCGTGGGGGCTTTTCAAGACGGCGACGGTGGGAATAACCGGGGGGCGGTCTGGATTCTCTTTCTCAACAGCGACGGCACGGTGGCGAGCCACCAGAAGATCAGCGACACCGCCGGAGCGTTTGGCGGCTCACTCGACGATGGCGACTTTTTTGGGGTGTCGGTCGCTCGTATCGGCGATCTCGATGGAAATAATGTTTCCGAGCTTGCTGTTGGGGCTCCCGGCGAAAACAACCAGGAAGGCGCCGTCTGGATTCTATTTATGAATGGGGACGGCACCGTGGCTGATCAGCAGAAGATCAGTTCGTCGGTAGGGGGGTTCAGCGGGACACTCGAGGATGGAGACAAGTTTGGAGAAGCGGTTAGCCGTCTCGGGAAACTCGACAATGACAAGGCTCCCGATCTTGCCGTCGGGAGTCATCGGGACGACGATGGCGGGACCGACCGCGGGGCTGCCTGGATTCTCTTTCTCAACAGCGACGGCACAGTGGCGAGCCACCAGAAGATCAGCGATACCGCCGGAAATCTTGGAGGCGAGCTCAATGACAGCGATCTATTTGGACAGGCGACCGCCCGAATCGGCGACCTCGACGAAGATGGAAACGCTGACCTTGCCGTTGGGGCTGGAAAGGACGATGACGGCGGTGGCAGTAGTAGCGATCGCGGGGCCGTCTGGATTCTTTTTCTCAACAGTGATGGTACGGTGGCGAGCCACCAGAAAATCAGTGATACCGCAGGGAGTTTCGGAGGCGGTCTCGATGACAATGATCGTTTTGGGGGGACGACAGCTCGGATCGGCGATCTCAACGGGGATACTGTTTCCGATCTCGCCGTCGGTGCCATCAATGACGACGATGGGGGCAGCAACCGGGGAGCTGTCTGGATCCTCTACCTCGACAGTGACGGCACGGTCCTCGACCAGCAGAAGATCAGCGACACGGAAGGGGGGTTTGCCGGCTCGCTGAGTGACGGGGACGAGTTTGGAACTGATGTTGCACTTTTGCCCGATCTCGACGGGGATGATGTTTCCGATCTCGCCGTTGGAAGTGATTTTGACGACGATGGGGGAACGGATCGCGGTGCGGTCTGGGTGCTGTTTGGTGAGCAGGCGCTCTTGCCGGTCGAGCTGGCTTCGTTTTCGGCCCGCCACGAGGAGGAGACGGTCCGGCTGCGGTGGCAGACGGCATCGGAAACGAACAACGCAGGCTTTCGGGTTGAGAGAAAGGGAGAGAATGGGAGAGAGGGGGACTGGACGAAGGTCGGCTCCGTCGAGGGAAGCGGGACGACCTCGGAGCCCCAGCGCTACCGGTTTACGGATGCGGCCCTGCCCTACGCGGCCGAGCGACTGGTCTACCGGCTCAAGCAGGTCGACACGGACGGGAGTGCAAGCTATTCGGAGCCGATTACCGTAGAGCGGGGAGCGGTGCAATCGCTGCGGCTCAAAAAGACCGCTCCCAATCCGGCCACCGACCGGGTGACCGTGCGCTACGCGGTGCCGGAGGACATCGGCGACGAGTCGGTTCAGATGCGCCTCTACGACGTGCTGGGGCGGCGGGTGCAAACGGTCGAGGCCGAGGCGGAGCCGGGTCGGCATGCGCGTCGGCTCGACGTGTCGGGGCTGT
>CAZTDC010000551.1:0-2311 GCA_964612165.1 uncultured Salinivenus sp. | reverse complement strand
CGCGGAGGTGGGGAATCGCCGCCTCGTACCGACCGAGCTGGAAGAGCTGAGACCCCACGATGTACCGGTAGTTCACGTTCGTGGAGTCGAGTTGCAGGGCGCGGCGGGAGTGCTCGAGGGCCGACTCGAGTTCGCCTTCCTCCTCGTACAGCTGGCCGAGCCGGGCGTGTGCCTCGGCGGAGGTGGAGTCCCGGGCGAGGGCCCGTTCGTAGGCCTGCCGGGCACTGTCGGGCGCGTTCCGCACCCCGTAGGTCTTGCCCATTTCGACGAGCGTCGAGGCCGACGGGTGTCGTTCCTGTTCCTTCCGGAAGTAGCGCAGCGCCGTCTCGTAGTTTTGCCGGCGGTAGGCGTTGTTGCCCAGGTTGAACCAGGCCCCCTGGTACTGCGGGTCCAGAGACAGGACCTTCTGGTACTCCTTGTCCGCCTCGTCGAACCGCTTCAGCTCGGTGAGCACTCGTCCGCGCTGAAAGTGACCGTCGGCCAGCCGCGGCGCCCGCTGAACCACACTGTCGGCCAGGGCGAGGGCCTTCCGCAGGGTGCCCTGCTGCAGGGCGCGCTGCGACTGCACGAGCATCGACACGGTCTCCTGGTCGACCGCCCGGCGCGGCATCGCGTTTCCGCCCTCACTCGACTCGACGTCCTCCCCCGTGCCACATCCCACCAGAAGGAGGGAGAGCGCCAGAACCGTGAATGTGAGTCGGCGGACCCTGTCCACTATAGTTGTTGGCCGGCAGTCGTCACAACGAACAGCAGTATCCCCGTCCCGTCGGGCCGAGGTAGTGACCGTGCACAACGAGTCTGACGAATTTGAGGGCGGCCGTTTTGGCGCCGCTCGTACCGATCCGTGAATGCATTCGCAACGTCCGCTTCTTGCTCGCGGCGGTCCACGGTCCCCAGCGATCGGGGAGAATGATTTGCGTACGTTCTCACGGATCGGTATCGCTTGGCTGCGGTGCGCAGGCGGACGGACCTCCGTGTCGACGAAGAAAGGGGGGCGACCCCGTTGCGGAGTCTGCGAGATCCGTCAATCCAGTTGTGCAGGCCCACTAGAATCCAATGTTGATCCCGACGCGGTTGACGCCGTCGAACACGTCGTAGGTGGTGTAGGAGTAGTCGGCCCCGAGCTCGAAGCCGGAGATGTCCGTCTGCAGCCCGGCCCCGAAGTTAACCCCTTCCTCGGTGTTCGTGCCCGGGAGCGTGTACCCGGTCCGGAGGGAGAAGATGTCCATGAAGGTGTATTCGCCCCCGAAGTGCATCCGCTCCGAGAAGTCACGAGGCGTTACGCCCTTGATCATCACGTTGAAGGAGTGCTGGTCGCTCAGGTCCGCAAACCGGGACGACGTCTCGAAGATGTCGGTGGACACACCCACCGAGAGCTCCATCGGTAGCTCGAAGCTCTGCTGCTCGTACTGCACCTCGGGCGAGAAATTCCGGACGCTCATAGCCACGTCGATCCCGCGGTAGTCGGTGTCGTACTGGATGCCGAAGTCGTAGGCCCCGGTCCCGAGCTCGTTGGACTTCGTGGTGCCGACGGACTGGACACTCCGCCCGAGGTCCTGCTTGGCGTATTTCACCTTGGCGCCTACCGAGATGCGGTCCGTCACCGGGTAGGCGTACCCGATGCCGATGGCCCACGACCCGGGGCTGAAGGTGCCAGTCGACGTGTACCCCTGGTCGTTGTTCGCGCGCCGGGTGCCGTCCAGTTCGCCGTAGTCGACCTGCATGAAGGTAAATCCGATGACCCCGTAGGTGCCCTCGGCGGGCCGGATGGACAGGCTCGCGCTGTTATAGTTGATGTCGGCGATCCACTGCATCGTCCCCACGGCGGCGTGGCCGAAGTTCTCCATCTGAGCCATGCCCGCCGGGTTGTAGAACAGGGACGTGGACTGGAGTTGGAGCGTCGTGCCCGTTCCGCCCATGCCGGCCACCCGCGGACTCAGCGACGCACTCAAAAACTTCATGCCCGTCTGGGCACGCTTCGTCCTCTCCTCGCCGCCCTCCTGCGCCAGGGCTGGGGCAGAGGCGCCCACCAGCAGTGCGCAAACGAGAAGGACGGTCGTAGCGGTACGCGAAATCATAACGGAATCCTCGTTTGGTCGTGGTCTCTGCGATGAGCGGGTCCCGTAGGAACGAGACCGTTTCCCGGTCGCGGCCTCTTAGCGGACGATGACGAACTTCTTCTTGGCCACCGCCCCGGTGTCCAGGTTCTGCACGACGGCAATATACAGGCCGCTGGCCACGAGCTGTCGGTCCGCTGTGGTGTGGTCCCAGAACTCGTCGCCACTCCCGTCATCGTGGCGGATGGTCTCGA
>CAZTDC010000550.1:0-2315 GCA_964612165.1 uncultured Salinivenus sp. | reverse complement strand
TGGATGCGGGGCACGCTCCCCGAGGTCGACCGGCCCATGGTCACCATCGTGGGGACCCGCCGCTGCACCGACTACGGCCGGGCGCAGGCCCACCACTTTGCCGCCGAGCTCGTCCGGCGCGGCTTTACGGTCGTCAGCGGACTGGCCTACGGCATCGACGCCGCCGCGCACAAGGGGGCGCTCGACGCGGGCGGGCGCACGATTTCGGTCCTCGGCTCAGGTGTGGGTCGCATCTACCCGCAGAAGCACACCGCGCTCGCTGAGCGAATCACCGAGAACGGCGCCGTGCTGTCCGAGTACGCGCTGGATGCGGAGCCCGATGCCCCCAACTTTCCGGAGCGCAATCGCATCCTGAGCGGGCTGTCCCTTGGCACGCTCGTGGTGGAGTCGTATTCGGAGGGCGGGGCGCTCATCACAGCACGACTGGCCTTGGAGCAAAACCGGGAGGTGTTTGCCGTGCCGGGGGCCGTTACGAAAGACTCCAGCCGGGGCGCGAACCGCCTCATCCAGCGGGGACACGCCAAGCTGGTGCTGGAGGTAGAGGACCTGCTGGAGGAGCTTCCGGAGGTGACGGTGGAAGATCCCGAGGAGGTGGACGCGGAGACCGTGTCTGCCGGTGCAGGCCCCGATCCCGAGGAGCTCTCGGGCGACGCGGAGGTGCTCTACGAGGCCCTTTCGGACACCCCCGTCCACGTCGACGAGCTTTGCGAGGAGACCGGCCTCGATCCGTCGTCCGCCCTCCATACCCTTCTCAAGTTGGAGTTCAAGGGGATCGTGCGGCAGCTTGCGGGCAAACAATTTCGCCGGTCGTAGGTCGCGAGGCCGCGGTCCTGAGACTCTTTTCCATCAGGTAACACGCGCATGTCTATTTTGCTGGTGACAGTAGCCGCCTTCTTCGTCACGGGGACGGTTCTGCCGCTCTTCTCGCACGATCACTGGGTAGTTCGTCTCTTCGACTTTCCCCGGGTGCAGTTGGCGACGGGCATCGGGCTCACGCTCGCTGGGTTCGTCGTCGCCCGTCCGTCGTTGCCGGTGGAGTTTGGCGCGATGGCCGTGCTGGGGGCGTGTCTGGTGTACCAGGTCGACCACATTCTGCCGTACACGCTCCTGTCCCCTCGTCAGGTGAAAGGGGCGGTTCACCCGAACGAGGAGACCGACTCCCTCTCACTCCTGGTCGCCAACGTGGAAATCGAAAACCGGGACCCCGATCTGTTGCTCGATCTCATCGACGAGGAAGATCCCGACCTCGTGCTCACCCTTGAGACGGACGCGTGGTGGATGAAGCAACTGCGACCGCTTCAGGAGCTCTACCCGCATGCCGTGCGCCACCCGCGGGAAAATGCCTACGGGATGTGTCTGTACTCGAGGTATCCCCTCGTCGCCCCCACCGTCCGGTTCCTCGTGGAGGACGACGTGCCCTCCATTCACACGAAAGTGGAGCTGCCGTCGGGAACGCACGTCTGGGTTCACGGCATGCATCCCCGCCCGCCACATCCAACCCACGAGCCCGACACGACCGAGCGGGACGCTGAGCTTCTCCTGCTGGCCCGCGAGATTCGGGATCGGGACGCGCCTACAATCGTGATTGGCGACCTCAACGATGTCTCGTGGTCGTACACCACACGGCTCTTTCAGAAGATCAGCGGCCTCCTCGATCCACGCATCGGGCGCGGCCTCTACAACACGTTCCACGCCCGATACCCGCTGCTCCGGTACCCGCTCGACCACGCCTTCCATTCCGAGCACTTCGTGGTCTCGCGGCTCGATGTGCTCCCCTACGTGGGGTCCGACCACTTTCCGGTATTGGTCGAACTGCAGCACCACCCCGACGCTGAGGAGCACCACGAGGAGCCCGAAGCGGATGCACACGACGAGGCCCAGGCCGAGCACGAGCTGGATAAGCTGACGGAAAAGCGGAACTCGGAGTAACGGGTCGTCGCTGAGGGCGCTCCGCCTCTCAAGGCCGGACGTCCGAGGCTGCGGGAGTTATTCGTCCGGATCGAAGATCGCATCGATGGACACCTCGATGTCGAGCACGGGGTCGGTGAAGGAGCCGTGGGAGACGGTGCTGCCGTCCAGGGTGCCGGAGAAGAGGGTGACGGTGCGGAGGGGCGGCTGTACGAGCCAGCACGACTGAACCCCGGCGTCGAGGAGGAACTCAATCTTGTCGATCAGGTCCTGAATGTTTTGCGTCGGGCTGGCAATCTCAACGGCGAGCAGGGGAGGATCCGTGACGCGCACCTCGTCGTGGACGAGATCAACGTCGGTCTTTGGATAGACAGACAGGTCGGGGGTAATCTCGCGGCCGTCGAGTT
>CAZTDC010000549.1:0-2319 GCA_964612165.1 uncultured Salinivenus sp. | reverse complement strand
GGTGATCCAGCGACAACGACAGAGTTCGCACGCCGAATGAAAGAACGGGGTATCCTCATCCACGACGTCCCGTACCCAGCAGTCGAACATGGCACTGATCGACTCCGTCTCATCCCAACAGCGGATCATACGCAAGACGAGCTTGAAAGAACTGTGACTGAACTCGCCAGCATTGGATCCACAATGGACATTATAGACACGTAGATCACGAAGGCAATACTGGCTGTGACTGCACGGCAATGCGATGGGGAAATTTGAATCCGCGTTAACGGCATGACCTGCCGTCGTGATAGTGCAGACTACACTACCAACGTAACCTACTGTATGCGTCGTCAATGACGGTGAATAATTGTTATGATGTTCGAGGGCTGCTGGTCAACGGGTCGGTTAGCGAGCCGCACGAGACGCTTGCGAGTCTGTCCGACTGGGTGACGGACCGGACGCAAGATACTGTTCACCGAGAGTTCCCTGACCGCGTGTTGGATCGACTGGAGGATCTCGGGTGCGTCTGAGGGCGTCGAAAGCGAGCGTAGCCGGCCAACTGTTGTGTCAGTGGTTATCCGGTGAGTCGAGGATTTCGACGTCGCCGGAGTTCGAGAATCGGTAGCGTCGCCCAGTCCATTCGAACTCGTCGACGAACCGAGCCGCAAGCGTTACGAGCGGAAGCATCAGGAGGCCCGGGTACGCGAACACGAAATTCACGCGACCAAGATCGAACCAAGCGTACAGAGCGGCGAAACCGATCGTTACCGAGACCGCCGCTCCGAGCGGGAACAGCATTCCGGCGACGGCGAGGCCACCGCTGATCACGAACCCCGGTAACCATCCCTCGTTAACCCCGACGATGCGGCCGAACCGAATCAGTCGGTGGCGGACGCTACGAACGTCACCGGCGACCTGAACGTGGGTTACCATCGACTGCACGGCGTGCACGTGCGGGAGGTGCTGGCCGAGCAGGTAATCGTCGCTCATGACGGTGCGGAGTTTCGCGGCGAACTCCGGCACGGGAACTGTCAATTCCGACCGCGTGAACACCACGCCCCCACCCCAAGCCGTGTCAGCGGTGTCACCGAATTGGAGGTAGAACATGACCGTGAAGAGAGCTCCCTGCCAAGGCTCGAACAGCCGCCACCACCCGCCACCGGTAAAGAACGGGATCGCCGTTGCTGGCCCGTGCGTCTCGCCGGCAGCGACGAGCCGGTCGAGCCAGTCCGGGTCTCGTTCGAAGTCGTCGTCAGTCCAGACGAACCGGTCGTGGCGAGCTTCGGTCATGCCGTGCGCGAGCGCATTAGCCTTCCCTGAGCAACCGTCCGGCTCCCCAGCGATCAGGATCTGTACCCCGTCCGGCGGCTCGTGGGCAGCGACCGGGTCGTGCTCCGTGTCACAGATCACGAGCAGTTCGTCGTCCGGGACTAACTGCGCTGCTAACTGATCACAGGCTGTATTCCACTCAACCGTCGGCAACAGCACGCTTACTGGGTCGCGGTCGGCCATCAGATGACAATGTCGAGTGTGACTGCCGCTACTTCAATATTGAGTACACCTCCCAGTTGCACAGCGGTTCCCTGATAGTCCATAGCCTTTGAGTGCCCGGTACCACCGGTTTCAGGTTGGAACGCTTGCTGTGGAGAACTCCCAGCAGCCGTTTAGTCTCGACCGGAGTGTCAAGTGAGTTTAATATCGGCGAGAACAGGCCGATGATCAGACGGAGGCACACCACTCGACTCTCCGTCCGGAACGACAGTGAAAACGCGGCTGACCTTGACCTGAGGAGTTACAAGAATGTGGTCGATACGTGTGTTCGTCTCATCGCTGTGCATCGGCGCGTCGTCATCAAACCCGACGTAGGTGGTAGCGGGGCCGCCCGTGTCCGCAGCGATATCCCTCGCGTCGTGGAGGTCACGCCATGCGGCAATCGATGTCGTCGCGGGGGTGAACGCTGGCGACTCACGTGAGCAGCTAACCACGCTGGGTGTCAGTTGCCTCAAGAGGCAACGCTTTACTGTCCAAATTGTACACACGAAAGTCTCATTAATGGGGACTGGATTATCCACGTCCACCCCACCTATCTCGGTTATGAATGTCCCGAATGTGGAAATACGATCCAGTCTCGTTCAGATGGACCAGATGTGATTACACCCGCATAGAACGGCGCTTCAATTCAGAGACGTTGGTTGACAGATTGTGGCGGATAGACTCTATTACTGAAAATTGATGTACCAGTCCCCGCGTCAAATCACCAGTAACCGACTGCTGAACCGATCCTCTGTATCTTGCACACAGTACCTGTCAGATCCTGTGGATTTCAATAGAGCCTCT
>CAZTDC010000548.1:0-2323 GCA_964612165.1 uncultured Salinivenus sp. | reverse complement strand
TAAGATCTTCGTCGAACATGAAGACGGTTCCTCCATCGGCCTCCGCACCGCTGTCCGTGACTTTGAAGATGCCCCCGCCGCCGTCACCTGACTCGTCGCGACCTCGAACGTGGATACGCTGGCCCACCTCCACACCCTCGAGGGCGAGCGCGTCCGTTAGTGTTTTCGTCTGTATCGGATATCTCAGCGTGTCCGGCTGGTCGACGTACACTGCGTACCCTCGCCCCGCTCGCATCGAATCGAGGGTAGCGCTCGATTCGCCGGGGTCGTAAATGTCACCCTCAGCGCCCTCCACCCGAACGAGTGCCTCAGAAATCGACGCAAGGGCTACCTCTGCGGACTGCGTGCCGGGCGGTAGATAGGGCACAAGATTTCCGCCCTGTTGGAGAGGAATCGAGGTGGCTGTAGGGACGGGTGATCCTGAAACCTCCACATCGACAGCGTCCTCCGCGTACACTTTATACCCTTCGCCCGGCTCCCATGTCGTGAACTGCTCAATATCTTGGGCCGGCATATACACCCGTCCGTCCTCGTCTCTCACCCGCAGGATCTGGTCCAGATGTCCCTGGAAAATGGAGTTCAGGGATGCATCCGCCGGCTGGACGCGCAACGACACCCAATTCTCTCCCTGCTGCAGGCTTATTTGCTGTGTTTCGGTATCCTGGGCATACCCCCAACCGGGGGCAAGGGCGAGTACTGCAATCAGTACTGCGCCGAGGAGCACTCCCCCTTCAGCTGGATCGGACCAATCAATACGCGGAATGCTCAAAGGTCGGGAGTCGAGAAGCATTAGGGAATGTCGCTATACACAGTACGCGAACACGGTCGTCTGGGGCCGAGCACAGCATACAGAATGACGCGGACCTTTCAGCAATGTGCTCGTCCCGACGCTAAAGCGCACAAACCATTCCAGGCCCGCCTTTTTCACGCATCCCTGCTCACTTCTCCGTAGCATCTCGCCGGGTGACACCCTGCTTTGGAACAGTCTCTGCGCAGATGCTAGGCCGCGACTTTCCGAAGTGGGTGCTCATCCCACCGACGGTTAACTCGCTGCTACACTCCGCGCAGTGCCGGTATACGTTGGAGAGGTCGTCCCATCGAAGGCGGTCTATCATTCCCTGCGTGGGCCGATCGTACGAACACCCGTCGTTTGCATGTAGGAAAGGAGAGTCTTCTGAAATGGGCCGCCCCTCCTCGGAGGCGATTTTTAAATGGGAACGTCTGATTACATTGTCACCCACTCAAACGTACGTTTTTACGATTCAGAGCGACCGAGATCCCCCACCAGAGGGCGAAGATGGTCTTCGAGCTCCGACGCCACCTGGTCGATGGTGGGACCATTCCGGGCGACGGTTCGCACATCCTCCGCCCACCCCGAGAGGACGGACGGATCCTCTGCGGCGTCAACGATGACCTGCGCCATCGCCTCCGGGGTGTCAGTCACCTTCACTTCTCCCTTCGTCCACGTGTAGCCCCGCATTCCGGGCGTGGTCGTGACGACCGGAATGCCCCACGAGATGCCTTGGGCCAGCTTAGTCGTGGCCCCCCGAGCGTACCACCAGATTGGATTCAGGAAAAGCCCCCACGTAGCCACCTCCGCTTCAAACTGTTCCTGGGGAAGGCGTCCACAGTATGTGACGGCCGAGAAGGTACGTTCCAGCTCTTGGCCGGTTGCTTCGGGCCCCCCAACGATGCGAAGGTCGACGGCCGATGGATGCTCCTGATTCTCCAGTGCCTCGAGGACGCGACGGATTCCCTCCTCATTCGGCAGATGATCGAGGGTCCCGACAAATCCGGCGCGTCCCCGAACGGGCGACCAGTCGAGGAAGTGCGGGTCGAACGTGCGGGGAACGACCATGGACCGGTTGGCCCCCAGCCATGCGTCGATGTGCTGCTCGAGTTCGGACATGCAGAGCATCAAGTCCACGCCCTCAATAAATGTTCTTGATTCGTGCATCAGCATCCACCCGAGACGCAGGGCCTGTAGGGACCGATTCCCCCATGTCTCCTCTCCCCGAACGATCTCGTGCAACGCATCGCCACTCTCGTTCCCGTGCGAGAGTGCGATAATGCTAATCTCATCGCCAAACCTGCTCTTTAACGCTTCTCCGACGCCGAGAAGGGTGACTTGATTGATGGCCACAATCGATGCGTTCGTGTTTCGAATCCGTCCGGCGGCCCGTTCTGAAATCGCCGAGGAGTCGTACCGAGCGTACGGATCGGCAATGATTTTTCGCGTCAGGCGGGTCCACGCGTCTCTCTTCGGGCTTGCCGGAAGCACGTCGAGCTGGAATCCGCATTCCCGGAAAAGGGCCATGTACTC
>CAZTDC010000547.1:0-2330 GCA_964612165.1 uncultured Salinivenus sp. | reverse complement strand
ATCTCTACCAGGATAACATCGAGATTCTTCTGACATCCGGGACGCAGTGGAGCGGTGACATCCAGCTTTCCACTTTCCAGATCGAAAACGGAGAAGTTGTGGAGCGGGACGCGAGCGACCCCGTCTCCACCACTGGGGACGCGCTCTCGGACGGCGTCGTGAGTGGCAACTTCATTCCGGAGGACGAGTGGGTTCCGGGAAACAGGTGGGTCCCAGGCAACAGGTGGGTCCCAGGCAACAGGTGGGTCCCAGGCAACAGGTGGGCGCCCTCCGAGGTCGAAAGTGAAGCCCTCGCCAACACGGACCTTGCGGCGGACGAGACGATGGTGGTCGCATACGCCGAGATCGCCGCAGACTCGCCCGAGCGCGACCAACTGGTTGTGCCATTCGGCGTGATTTTCGAGGAACAGGATCAGACGGTAGAGGTCGATTCCGACATCGCCAGCGACCAGACCTGGACGGCGGACAACATCTACATCGTCACGACCACCGTGGATCTCGACAACAGCTCGACCCTCACCATCGAGCCCGGAACCGAGATCCGGTTCGAGAACGACGTTGCGTTGCGGATTAATTCGGGATCGGCACTAAACGCGGACGGCACCTCCGACGATCCGATCACCATGACCGCCACCGACGGCAACGAGCAGCCAGGGTGGTGGCGCGGACTGGCCATCTACTCGGGCAATACCAACAACACCCTCGACCACGTCGAGGTGCGCCACGCCGGTAGCACCGACATGAGCGGCATCAGTGAACCCACCAATGTAGCCCTCGGAAGCGGGGCCGCGCTGACCCTCACCAACTCCACGATCGCTGACGGCGGGAAGTACGGCCTCTATCTCGACACCGAGGATGGCTCCCTGGAGAGCTTCTCCGAAAACAGCTTCAGCGGCAACGCCGAGGCCCCGATGTGGATTCCCTTCACCAACATCGGCAAAATCGACAGCGGCTCCAGCTTTGCCGACGGAACGTACGTCCGGGTCTACGGCGCCACGCTAACTGAGGGGAACGTTACCGTCAGTGCCCTCAGCGGGGACACGCCTTATCGGTTCAGCGGCAGGCCCGACATCAACGGCGCCTCGGTGACCATCGACCCCGGCGTGGAGATGACCTTCGAGAGCGACGTGGCCTTCTGGGTCCAGTCTGAACTGGTGGCTGAGGGCACCGCCGACAACCCGATCACGATGACCGCCTCCGCCGGCAACGAGCAACAGGGCTGGTGGCGCGGAGTGGCCATCTATTCGAACAACGCTAACAACACCTTCGACTACGTCGAGGTGCGCCACGCCGGCAGCACCGACATGAGCGGCATCAGCCAGGCTGCCAACGTCGCCCTCGGAGACGGTGCGGTGCTGGAGCTTATCAATTCGGCAATTACGGATAGTGGCGGCAATGGGGTGTACTGCGACGGCAGCAGTGCCTCCCTCACTGAGTCTAACAACACCTTCGACAACAACGCCGGCCAGAACATGGCGAACTGCCAGTAGCGCCCGGTTTCTATCGTCCAGAGAGGGGTCCCCGCCGGGGACGAATGCGTCGTCCCCGGCCCGAGGGGCCGGTTCGGTGGACGAGTGCCCTCCCTTCAAGTTTTCTTTCCTCCAATTCCCTCTGAGCCATGACCATACGCTCGCGCTTGGTTGCATCCCTTTTCGCATTGCTCCTCGCCGCCTTAGGGCTCACCCTGACGGCCCAGGCCCAGCACCCGACGGCCGTGACCTCCATCGTGAACGCCGAGGAGGACACGACCCTGGAGGTCAACTACAGCGGTGGGCTTCTCGCTCCCGGAAAATTCGGAACCCCCAACTTCTACAACGCCCCCAACGACTCTATTCCGGCTGAGGGCGACGGGATTCGGATGATGTGGTACCCGGAGAAGGGTGCCTTCCGGGCCGGGGTGGTCGGATTACTCAGCGACGGTACACAGTGGGACGCCACGAACGTCGGCCGCTACTCGGTCGCTTTCGGCCAGGATACGAGAGCCAGCGGCAGCTCCGCTGCGGCGATGGGCTCTAGCACGATCGCCAGCGGCTTCGCCGCTACGGCGATGGGCGACGACACGAAAGCTGGCGGCAGGGAGTCCACAGCGATGGGCGACGGCACGGAAGCTGGCGGCAGGGCGTCAACAGCGATGGGGGTGGAAACGATCGCTGCCACCGACTCCTCGCTCTCGGCCGGATACCTCAATAGTGCCAACACCTCGTCGGACAATAGCCTTTTTGTCGTCGGGAACGGCAACAACACCGCCTCCCGCTCCGACGCACTGGTGCTTGACAAAGACGGCAACCTTAAGGTTACAGGTAGTTTCATCCTGCCCGACGGCTCAACGC
>CAZTDC010000546.1:0-2334 GCA_964612165.1 uncultured Salinivenus sp. | reverse complement strand
CACGCGCGGCACTCCTCGCAGGCCTCGGCCGCCTGCTCGGTACACTGCAGGGCCCGGGCCGCCTCCAGGGCCACCGCCCGCTTGCCGACGCCGTCCGGGCCGTGAAAGAGATAGGCGTGTGCCACGCGCTCCTGCGAGAGGGCTCGCCGAAGCGTCTCCACGACGCGCTCCTGATCGAGAATCGAGTTCCAGGCCATGATGACAGCGTTGGATGCAAAAATGAGCACAAAGCAGCACCGGTGTCCCTCAAAATAGCGGTCACCCCCGACGGTCACAACTCGGGGGAGCAGCCCCATCGCCGCCTGGGCAATTGGCCCGAGGGCGGCGGGCTCTCTACAGAAACCAGGCCGACCGAGTCCCTTGACCAGAGACAGAAAACGTGTCTGAGCCCTGTTGCGACGCCTCTTCCCGTGCTGATACGTGCGTTGGGGTGCGTGGAGGAGTCTGTGTGCGTGTCCCTGCAAACTGCGTCGATTGGCAAACGCACAATTCCAATGCCTACCGCCCTGCCGCAAAGCGCTCAACGGCCTCGTACAGCGCCTCCCACGAGTACTTCTGCTTCTCGCGACGCACTCCTTCCGTCAGTTCGTCCTGCAGATCGTCTTCGAAAAACCGACGCACGGCCGCCCCGAGAGCGTCCGGATCCTCAGGCGGCACCACCAGTCCGGCTTCGCCGTGAGGCATCATCTCCGCCAACCCGCCCACGTCGGTCATGATGAGGGGGCGCTCGAAGTGATAGGCAATTTTCGCCACCCCGCTCTGCGTCGCCGACACGTACGGCTGCACCACCACGTCGGCGGCCGAAAAGTACACGGCCACGTCCTCGTCCGAGACGTATCCGTCGTGCAGATGAAGGTACGAGCTCAGCTGATGCTTCTCTACGATGCTCTCGTAGAAGGCCTTGTCGTCGTAGATCTCCCCCGCCACCACCAGTCGCACGTCGGGCAGGTGCTCCACGACCTGCGGCAGGGCCTCCAGCAGCACGTGCAGGCCCTTGTAGCGCCGCACGAAGCCAAAAAACAGCAGAACGGGTGCGTCGCCGGGGAGGTCGAGTTGCCCTCGGGCCTCGCTTCGTGGAAGCGGGTCGCCGAAGGTGTTGTAGATTGGGTGGTTGATCTGCTGAATCGGCGCGTCAGCGCCAAGGCCGTGGATGTCGCTCTTTACCTCGTCGGACATGACGATGAGGCCGTCGCAGGCCTGAAAGAAGAAGCGGCTGAGCCCTTCGTCGCCGAAGTGGCGCTCGTGCGGGAGGGCATTGTGCACCACAGCGAAGGAAGGGATGCCCGCCCACCGGAGGAGGCGCGCCACGATTCCGTAGGCCGGGGCAAAGAACGGCATCCAGTACTGAAAGACCACGGCGTCGGACCCTCTTTGGCGGAGGTGCTGCGCCGTCCGGAGCCACGTGAGCGGGTTTAGTGAGTCCAGGAGACGAGGGGCCTCCCCCACAACCGCCGACGCGTCGTCGGCAGAGTCATATTGCGTCTCGCCGGGGAAGAGCAGTGTTGGATACTGGCGCCAAAAATTCACCGGGACCACGTCGTGGCCCCGCCCTGCAAGCCCCTCCACCGTCTTCTCCGTAAAGTGGGCAATGCCCCCCCGATACGGATGCATCGGTCCCACCAGCGCAATTCGTGTCGAACCTGACGTCGCCATGGATCGTCGCCCTTCATGACCAGACCGCTCCCGAAACCCTTCCCTCCTTTCACACTCAACGGGTTACGGAACTCATCTCCTGATACCGATTGCCCGCAGCCGTCCCCTTCGGCGCAATCTCGTCGATCCGATCAAGCTCCTCGTCGGTGAGGCGTACGTCGAGTGCCGCAAGATTTTCGTCCAGATGGTCGGGATCCGTCGTCCCGGGGATGGGCACAATGTCGTCGCCCTGATGCAGGACCCAGGCAAGCGCCAGCTGAGCAGGGGTTACGTCCTTCGCGTCGGCCAGCCGCTTCACCTCGTCGACCAGGTCCAGGTTCTTCTGGAAGTTCTCGTCCTGGAAGCGTGGATTGTTGCGGCGCCAATCGTCCTCCGGCAGGTCCTCGGGCGACTGAAAGCGCCCCGTCAGAAAGCCTCGGCCCAGCGGACTGTACGGCACAAACCCGATGTCGAGCTCACGGCACGTCGGCACAATGTCGTCCTCGGGGTCGCGACTCCAAAGCGAGTACTCCGTCTGCAGGGCCGTGATGGAGTGCTCCTCGTTGGCGCGCCGGATCGTGTCGGCCGCTGCCTCCGAGAGCCCCAGGTAGCGCACCTTCCCCCGATCCACGAGCTGCCCCATCGCCCCCACCGTATGCTCAATGGGCACCTCCGGATCGACGCGATGGAGGTAGTACAGGT
>CAZTDC010000545.1:0-2335 GCA_964612165.1 uncultured Salinivenus sp. | reverse complement strand
GCTCATTTCAACTCCGAAATCCCTGGCCGGCAGGTATCAGATATTGCAAACCGGCATCCTTTCTCGCTCCTTCTCGACCGATCCCTTGTCTCACTATGTCTACCGTGAACAGCGTCCCCTCTCCCATCGATCGATCGCTCATTCACTTCGCAACTGTCCTGGTGGCGGCCCTCCTCGTCGGGGCCACAGTTCCTGCGCCGACCGCCGCCCAGACAGTGATCTACGTCGACGACGATGCGAGCGGAGCGGAGGATGGGTCCCGAAGCGACCCGTACACGAACCTACAAGCGGCCTTGTCGGATGCCTCCGGGACCTCCGGCGCCGTTGAAATCCGTATGTCCAGCGGGATCTACTATCCCGACGAAGGTAGCGGCGTGACCGATGGCGACACCACCGCCACCTTCAGCCTTTCGGCCGACCTCACTGTGAAAGGCGGATATACGAGTGATTTTAGTAGCCGTGACCCGGCGGCAAACGTGACCGTACTCAGCGGTGATGTCGATCAGGATGATGCAACCAATAGCGATGGCATCGTCACGGACACCGCCGACGTCAGCGGCTCGAACAGCGTTCACGTCGTGGAGGCAAACAACCTTTCCACCGCAGCGACACTGGATGGACTCACCATCACGGCTGGCCAGGCGGACGCCAAAGATCCCGATTTTGGAGAAACCACCGATCAGGGCGGGGGAATCTTCGTGAGTGAGAGTGACCTGACGCTCCAGAACGTAGAGGTTGTCGGAAATTTTGCCTATGAATACGGAGGCGGAGTGCGGACCCGAACGTCCGGCAAACTCACCGTCGAAAACAGCACGCTCCGAGCCAACGCTGGAAAGCGGGGAGGCGCCGTCAACACAACTGAACCTCTGGAGATGAGGAGAGTGACCGTTCGGAATAACGTGGCCAATCGAGGGGGCGGCGTCAATCACAGCGACGGTGATCAGATCACCCTCGAAAATGTGACCTTCACCGGTAACAAAGCCATTGAGTCCGGCGAGGGAGGCGCCGAGACAGGAAATGGCGGTGGGCTTTACGTTAGTGGGTTCGCATCGCAGCAATTCCTCGTGATGCGCTCTGTCACCTTCAAGAACAACACCACGGAGTTCCTTGGCATCGGGGACCCAATTGACAGTCAGGGAGGCGGTGCCTATCTGAATGTCGAGTCGCCGAAGCTCGTGAATGTGACCTTTCGGGGCAATACAGTCTCGGAAACGGACGGGGGTGGGCTCTTCATCGACACTCAGTCTGGCGGCGTCCTTCGCGACGGGCTGTTTGAAAACAATGCCGCTTCCACCCCCGAAGACGACGTGACGAAATCGGACGGCGGGGCGATGGTAATTAGCAACAGTCTTACTGAAACCATGACAGTTGCGAACACCACGTTCCGCGACAACTCGGCGGACGGCAACGGTGGAGCCGTGAAAGCGGGTGGCTCGGTCACATTCGAAGACCTCCTTTTCAAACGGAATGAGGCTTCTGTCGACGGGGGCGGAATTAGCATCGATGGCACCGACTGGGTCATCCGAAACGTGGTTTTTCGCAACAACACCGCAGGCGGTGCCGGTACCACCTTAGGAGGAGGTGGTGGCCTAGCAGGCGAACTTTCTTCAATTGATGACTCGCCTTCTGCCCTCCTGGAAAATGTACGCTTTGAAAACAACAGGTCCTACGATGGAGGCGGGGGCATGCTGGGAGTTGGGGGAATCCTTGAGATGAAAAACGTCGACTTTGTAGAGAACGTCGCCGTAAGCGACTTCGGGGGGCGAGGTTCTGCTTTGCTCAGCGACAGAGCCAAGGTGAAACTCGCAAACGCCGAAGTGCGGGGGAATGAGGGAACGAGTGGAACGATTGAAGTGCTGGATGAGGGCACGATTCAACTGACCAACGTTCTACTGGCAGACAACACGCAGCCCTCCGACTTTGCCGGGACCGGCGTTGTGAAGAGCACGGGAGGCGCCGCCACCCTGAACAATGTGGTCGTTGCCTCCAACGGAGTGACGGGGCTCGTCAATAGTGACACGATGACCGTGCACAATTCTATCGTCTACGGCAATGAGGGCCTCAGTGACATCGATGAAATCAACAACCAGGAAGGAAGCTCCCTGGACGTACAAAACACCCTCGTACGGGATAGCCTAGACGGGCAGTACGTGAGAAATGAAGGCACCATCAACGACAACGGCGGTAACATCAGCGGCGACCCGATGTTCGCCGACACGTCGAACGGCGACTACCACCTCCAGAGCGGCTCCCCGGCCGTTGACGCGGGCAATGATAGCCTCATTCCCGACGACAGCCTCGACCTCGATGCGGACGGGGACTCCAGCGAGGCCGT
>CAZTDC010000544.1:0-2336 GCA_964612165.1 uncultured Salinivenus sp. | reverse complement strand
ATGGGCATCGACATTTCCGAGCGGGTGGCCGCCGAGGAGGCCCTGAAGGAGGCGAAGCAGGAGGCCGAGGAAATGAACCGGCTGAAGAGCGTCTTTCTGGCCAACATGAGCCATGAAATTCGCACTCCGCTCACGTCCATTCTGGGGTTTGCGGACGTGCTTGTCGAGGAGGTGGAGGGGGACGCCCACCGGGTCGTGGAGATGATTCGTGAAAGCGGACATCGGCTCAAAGAAACCCTCACGTCCGTGCTGGAGCTGGCCCGGCTGGAACGCGAATCCTCGGAGATCGGCACCGAGCGCTGCGACCTCGTGGAGCAGGTGAAAGAGACCCTCGACCTAATGCAACCACAGATTGAGAGTAATGGGCTCAGTCTGCAGGTTCGGATGCCGCCGGAGCCGATCTACTTGCAGGCCGATCCGAAGGTGCTTCACCGGGTGCTCACCAACCTGGTGTCCAATGCCATCAAGTTTACGGAGGAAGGAGGCATTGAGGTAACCGTAGAGCGCGATGGAGACGAGGCGGTTCTCAGGGTGAGCGACACCGGCATCGGCATCAGTGACAACTTTCTGGACCAGATCTTCGACGAATTTCGGCAGGAGTCCGAGGGACTGACCCGGGACCACGAGGGCAGCGGCCTCGGCCTCACGATCACGAAGCGCCTTGTGGAACTGATGGGAGGCACCATCGAGGCCGAAAGCACGAAGGGGGAAGGCAGCACGTTCACCGTGCGCCTTCCCCAGGAGGCCGCGAAGAAGGAATCCGCGCCGGTTGTGTCCGATGCGGCGTAGCAGCAGAGATTATTCGCTCGCGCTGGCGCGCATCTGCTCCGTAAGCGCCCGCAGGTTCACGTCCAGAAGATCGGCGAGGCGGCGGGCGACGGTCGTGTTGTCGTGGTTGCCCACGAAACGGTTGGCGCCCGGCCCGTAGGCGTAGAGGCCGACATCCACGGCCGTGTGGGCGTGACTCGTCCAGCCAACGAGAGCCTCTCGGTTCACGACCGGGGCCACGGCGTTGCCGACGGCGTAGGGACCCTCGACCTCGGTGAGGTGTTCGACGCGCTCTTCCGACAGGTCCGACACGCCGGTGAGGCGCGTGACGGTTTCTTCGATGCGTTGCTTGATCCTGTCGGCGTCGGCGCCCGACGACCGGATGGCACGAATGCTGTCCGCAATGGCGCCGCTAGAGGCCGTCACGTCCGCAAGCACATCGGGGTGCCACGCGTAGATTCCTTCGCCATCTCGGTTCCGTCCGAGGGTGAGACCACCGGTTTCGTGGTCGGACACGATCACAACCAGCGTATTCGGGTCGTTCTGGGCGGCATCGAGGGCCGTCTCCACCGCGTCGTTGAAGGCGAGGATGTCGTGGAGGTGCGTCGCCGCGTCGTTCCCGTGTCCGGCGTGGTCGATGCGGCTGCCTTCGACCATCAGGAAGTAACCGTCCTCCTTTTGCGAGAGGACGTCGATGGCGGTTTCGGTCATGGCCGCCAGGCTCGGCTGCTCATCCGAGCGGTCGATCTCGTAGGCCATGTGGCTGTTGCTGAAGAGGCCGAGGAGCGGGCTGTCGTCAACTTGGGCGAGTGCGTCGGGGGTTTCCACGACCTGGTAGCCCTTCTGTCGGGCCGTGCTGAGGAGATTCTTGTCGTCGTTGCGGGCGCTGTTCGACGCGGAGCCCGGGACGAAGTGACGTTTTCCACCGCCCAGAAGGACCTCAATGTCCTGATTGAGCTGCTGCTGGGCGATTTTGTTTTCCTGATCACGGTCGGGTACGTGGGCGGAAAAGACCGCTGGGGTGGCATGCGTAATTCGACTCGTGACAACGAGACCGGTCGCCATGCCGCGCCGCTCGGCTCCCTCCAGAAGGGTTCCGACGGGGCGCTTCGTCGTGTCGACTGAGATGGCCCCGTTGTAGGTTTTCACCCCGGTGGCGAGGGCCGTGCCCCCCGCTGCCGAGTCGGTAATGTAGCTGGTGGTGGAGAACGTACGGGCGCTTCCCACGTGGAGACTGTCGTAGGGCAGCTCGGTGGTGCCGTCGCGCCAGCGGAGGTAGTCGCGCGCCATCGTCACGCTGGCGGGACCGAACCCGTCCGGAATCATGAGGATCACGTTCGGGGGCTCATCTCCGGCGGGGGCGTTCGGGGCCGTCTGGGCCTGGGCAGGAGCGGCGAGAAGGAGGGCTGTGCAGAACGCGAGGAACAGGTGTCGCATGGTCGAAAATATAGGCACGAGAACGGAACGAGCAGGAGTGGGTCTTCTGCCGTCCATCCTATCGGAGGATGGGGGAGCGGTTCCCGCTTGGAATGACGAGAGGAAACAGAAAACAGAATGATAACCGACGA
>CAZTDC010000543.1:0-2348 GCA_964612165.1 uncultured Salinivenus sp. | reverse complement strand
CATCCAGCGGGCGCTGCAGACTACACGTATCGAGGTAAATGATCATGTCCGGAAGGTAAGAATCCACTGCCCTGCTTGCAAATCACTCCCGGAAACGCATAACATATCTTATGCCGATCCCTCCCGTATTCGATCACGGAATCATTCGGCATAATACAAGGCGGAAATTCGTGCAAACCATTCAAAAACAAGGGCTTCTCTCGACCCGAAACTGTGATATCCCGAGCGCTTCGGCATAACACGTTATGTTGATGGGCCTGACCGTGTCTTAACATTACGACACCGCTCGCTGGAGATCAAATTCAGCAACCGCTCGTCCACGGCCAGGTCAGCCCGTCATGTCTCGTTCCTCTCCGCATCGGTCCCCCTCCTTGCTCGATCGAGTCCGCACCGCCTGCCGGCGGAACGGCTACAGCTACCACACCGAGCAGTCCTACACCCGGTGGATTGTCCGCTACGTAAAGCATCACGACACCACTCACCCCCGCGAGCTGGGAAAGCAGGCCGTGCGCGACTACCTCTCGCACCTTGCCACCGACCAAAACCTGGCGGCGTCCACGCAGAATCAGGCCCTCAATGCCCTCCTGTTTTTGTACCGCGACGTGCTCGGGCGAGACTGGACCGAAGTGACCGACTTTCAGCGCGCGAAGGAGCCGGAGCGACTCCCCGTCGTTCTCACCCCGGAGGAGGTCAAAGCCCTTCTTGGGGCGATGGAGGGCCCGAACGGGCTTGCTGCCCACCTGCTCTACGGGGCGGGACTTCGCCTCTCCGAGGCCCTCCGGCTCCGCGTGAAGGACGTCGACTTCGACTATGAGCAGATTGTGGTCCGACAGGGAAAAGGCAAGAAAGATCGGTGTACCCTGCTGCCGACCTCGCTCGAAGCCCCGCTTCACCGTCAACTCCAAAAGAGCCGCGCCGTCTGGGAAGACGACAAAGCGGCCGGGTACGGCGCCGCCTCGATGCCAAAGGCCCTGGAACGCAAGTACCCAAACGCGACGGGCAAGTGGGGCTGGCAGTATGTCTTTCCCGCCCAGTCCCGCTCGGAGGATCCCCGAAGCGGCCACGTGAGGCGCCATCACCGCTCCCGGTCGGCCGTCCAGAAAGCGGTGAAGCGAGCCGTGCGTGCGGCCGGCATTCAGAAAGCGGCCACGCCCCACACGCTCCGCCACTCGTTTGCAACGCACCTCCTGGCCCAGGGCACCGACATCCGGACCGTACAGGACCTTCTCGGCCACGACGATCTCCGCTCCACGCAGATATACACCCACGTCCTGCAAAACGGGCGAGCGGGAACGCAGAGCCCCTTGGACGTCATCGGGTAGCAGTGGCCGCCGGCCTGACAGGAAAAACCCCTGGTTTCCCCGGGGAACCGTCCCGTTTCCACAAAAACCCGGCGAAACGCCCTGTCGTCCGCTTTCGGAGCACCGTCCGCGTCCGTAGCTTGGGTAGTCGACACTGCATCGGGCTGTCCAACCCACCGCGTCTCCCCATGAAGGATTATCTCCGCTCCCAGCTTCGCGCCGTGCTCGCCGACCTGGGCGACGTGCCGGACGACTTCGACGTCTCGCTCGAAGCCCCCGCCCGCGAGGAGCACGGCGACCTCGCCACAAACACGGCCCTCCGCCTCGGCAGTATTCTAGACGACAACCCGCGCGCCATTGCCGAATCGATCGCCGACTCGCTGCGCGACCGCGTGGACCCGGCCCGCATCCGAAGCGTGGAGGTGGCCGGGCCCGGCTTCATTAACTTTCGCTACGCGCAAGACTACCTCTTCGACGGGTTGGCCGACCTCCTGGCCGAGGGCGACACGTTCGGGCAGTCGGACGTGGGCGCCGGGAAGCGTGCGCTCGTCGAGTACGTGAGTGCCAATCCCACCGGCCCCCTCACCGTGGGTCACGGGCGCAACGCCGTCCTCGGCGACACGATCGCCAACCTGCTGGCGTGGACCGGCTATGACGTGACGCGCGAGTACTACTTCAACGACGCCGGGCGGCAGATGCGCATCCTCGCGCAGTCGGTCCGCGCCCGCTACGAGGCGCTGGTGAGCGAGGACGTGGCCACCAAAACGATCACGGTCGACGACGACACGACGGTGGAGGTGCCCAAGAGCTTTCCGGAGGACGGCTACCTGGGTGAATACATCGTCGACATTGCCGAGCAGGTGTACGACGAACACGGCGCGTCCCTCCTCACCACCGAGTCGCTTGCCCCCTTCCGCACGGCCGCCGAGGACGCAATCTTTGAGGAAATTGAGGGCACGCTCCAGCGCCTCAACATTGAAATGGACTCGTTCGCCGACGAGCAGAGCCTCCACGACGACGGCACGGTGCAGGAGGTGCTCGACGGGC
>CAZTDC010000542.1:0-2350 GCA_964612165.1 uncultured Salinivenus sp. | reverse complement strand
AGCAGCACCTCAAACCAGACGTACATGTTGAAGATGTCGCCCGTGATAAACGCGCCGTTGATCCCCATCAGCAGCAGGTGAAACAAAATGTGGAAGCCGAACCGTTCCCGGACCTCGTCAAGGCTTGCAAGGGCGTAGAGGACCACGGCCAAGCCTACGAGGCCAGTCACCCCTAGGAGGCCGGCACTGAGCTCGTCGGCCACCAGCGTGATGCCGAAGGGGGCGGCCCAGTCGCCCATCTGCACCGCGAGGATGCCGTGCGAGTGCACCTGATACACGATGGCCACCCCTGCCCCCGTTAACACGAGCGTGCCAAGCACACTAATCCCCCGTTGCACCGACCGGTAGTTGCGGGCGAGCAGCGCCAGCATCCCCGTGATGGCCGGCACCATGATCGGAAGAACGAGCAGGATGTCCATACGGTCGAGTTCAAAAGCAGAAAAGAGAGCGGCGGGAGTCCGAAGCTACGCGACGAGGCGCTTTTCGTCTGCGTGGACATCTGGTTCTTCGAGGGGCTCGGAGGCCTGTACCCCGTCGGCCTCGATGGTCTGGTTGACCGAAAAATTACGGTAGACCAGCACGAGCGTGAACGCGAGAAGCCCGAAGCTAATGACGATCGCGGTCAGGATGAGGGCCTGCGGAAGCGGATTCGCATACGCCCCTTCAATCATATTCGCCTCTTTCGGAATGACGGGCGGCTCGGCCCGGGTGAATCGTCCCATTGTAAAGAGGGTTAGGTTTACCGCATTGCCCAGAATGATGAGCCCAATCACGAAGCGTAATAGGTTGCGCCGCATCAGCAAATAGAAACTCGCGGCAAGCATTGCTCCGCACACGACGGCCGTAATCAATTCCATAGTTACAAAAAACCATTATGGAGCGAACAACGCGGACCCAACCCGTCATTCTTCGACGAGACCAGGAAGACGATCCTCCACCGAAAACACCATCAGCAATACCGTCCCCACCACGACCAGCATCACACCCAGATCAAAGATCAGTGTCGACCCGATGTGAAGATGACCCAGCACCGGCACGTGTGGCTCCCACCAGAGTCCGGTGAGAAACGGCTTGCCGAGTAAGAGCGCCAGTATGCCAACCCCATACGCAAGAGCCAAGCCCACTCCTAAGAGCGTATGGGGCTCCACCCTGAGCACTTCACGGGCCCCCTTGACCCCAGCGGACAGTGCGTACAGCACAAATGCACTTGCCGCTACCAGCCCCCCCACAAAACCGCCGCCGGGAAGGTTGTGCCCCCGAAGCATCATGAATACCGAAAACAACAGCAGCAGGGGCACCAGAAGGCGACTGGCCACCCGTAGAATAAGGGAGTAAATCATTGATCGAGCTCCTCCTATGAATCAGGCATTGGATGTCACACCTCCTCAGAGGACGGTTCCGGGCCCTCCGCTGAAGTCTTTTCCGGCTGGGATTCCTCAGGAGATTTCTGACGGGGCATTCGCATTAGCACATACACCCCGATGGCCGCGATGGTGAGCACCGTAATCTCTCCCATCGTGTCCACCCCCCGAAAGTCGACCAGAATCACATTGACGATGTTGTGCCCCTGCGCCTCCGTGTAGCTGTTCTGAGCGAGAAAATCGCTGACGCGACGGTCAAGGGGGAGGTCCACGATCACGCCCATCAGAACCGTCAGCAGGGCGCCGCAGCCACACGCGACCAGAGCATCGCGCAGACGCACCCCGAGGGGTTCTCGTCCCTGAATGCCGGGCAGGTGGATGATCACAATCACCAGCAGGATGAGCGTGAGGGTCTCGATCGCAAACTGCGTCATCGCCAGGTCCGGAGCCCCAAACAGCAGGTAGATCAGCGCCACGCCATAGCCTCCCACGCTGAGCGCCAGAATGGCCACAAACCGATCCTGGGTTCGCACAGCAACCACAGAAGCAAGAACGATGAGCCCGGCCAGAGCGACTTCGTAGTACCGGACGTCACCGTCGAACTCCGGCCAGGCCAGCTGCGCCTCGGTTCCGAGGGCTCCGCCTAGTAGGACGATGATGGCCGTGAAGATAGCGAATAAGTACCATTGAAACTGTCCGTTCTGGAACAGCCGGGTGAGGCCTTTACTGAACTGAGCCGTCTCGTAGAGCCCCCGCTCGAAGACGCGCCCCGGTCCTCCACCGAAGACCGTTCCGAGGCCCTCCATCGGCGCACTTTCCTGTAGCCTCTCCCACGTCGCGTATACCGCAAAGCCCAAAGCAAACGTCACGAGACTCGCGATCAGGGCCGGATTGATTCCGTGCCACAGGGCCAGGTGCAGCTCGTGCGTCTCTTGCATAATCCCAGCCTGTGCCGCCTGCAAAAGATTGTGGTCGACGAGGGCCGGATA
>CAZTDC010000541.1:0-2358 GCA_964612165.1 uncultured Salinivenus sp. | reverse complement strand
CGGTTAAAGTTTGAATCCCGTCTCGCGATGACCAGATCCAGATCCCCGGCCCCATCGTAATCCCCCCACGACCCACTCTGTCCACGCTCTCCGGCCTTCTGAACGAGCCGTTACCGTCGTTTCGGAAAATGTCTCCATCCACCAGAAGATCTAGGGCCCCATCCGAATTATAGTCTCCCCATGCGATCTCCTCGGCGCCGGGCAGATCGGCACCGATTTCCGTGAAGGTTCCGTCGCCTCCATTCCGATAAATTTTTGTTACTGAATCACCGGCAAAATCTCCGACTTTCCCGGCTATAACTAGATCCAACTTCCCATCGCCGTCATAGTCCCCCCAGGCAAGTGCCCCGTTTTCCACCCCGGTCAGATCGGCGCCGATCTCTGCAAAGGTCCCGTCACCGCCGTTCCTATATATTTTCGTTATATCATTGCCGTCCTTAGCTCCGGCTACGGCTATGTCCAATTTCCCATCCGAGTTATAGTCTCCCCGCGCTACCGCCGCCCTTCGCAGGTTCGGCAGGCCGGCATCGATGGGCGTAAACGAAGTCCCGCCGTCGGTCACTGCTATAAACTGTTCAGCCGCCGTCACTGTCGTCCCTCCGGTGGTTACCTCCACCTCAACAGGACCACTCACCCCACTCGGGACCTTTGCGTACAGCACATTTGTCTTCGAACTTTCAATGGT
Source organism: uncultured Salinivenus sp. (assembly GCA_964612165.1). GTDB lineage: Bacteria > Bacteroidota > Rhodothermia > Rhodothermales > Salinibacteraceae > Salinibacter. Next base: position 1,673 of record CAZTDC010000541.1, on the reverse strand, counting down.
CGCCTCCGTGTCCCCGAACATCACCGTGTTGTTCGATATCTCGGAATCGAAGCCGGTGCCGCGGATGCGCACCTGTGTTCCAGCAACTCCACCGCTGGGCTCGATTCCGGTAATTCGCGGTCCCGACCCCACACCCGCAATTACCTCAATCCTAACCGTGGTCTCCTCACTTGTAGCCCCACTTCCATCAACAGCCTCGTAGGTAAAGGCGTCTGTTCCGGTGAAACCGGATATCGGCGTATACTCGAATGAACCGTCGTCGTTGAGCGTTACTGAACCGTTGATGGCATCCGAAATCAGCGACGTCGAGAGGGAATCGCCAAGTGGATCACTGTCATTCTTCAATACCCCCGGTGCTGACACCTGCAAGATTTGGTCCTGCGTCGCCTCAAAAGAATCGAATTCAGCAAACGGCGGAAGATTATTCCCGCCCTGATTGCGGAAAATCTTCGCTACTGTCATATCTCCATCAACGGTAGGACTCCCGACGAGTGCAAGATCCAGGGACCCATTTCCATCAAAATCCCCCCAATCAAGTGAACCACGAAGATCAGGAAGGTCAGCTTCTACTACCCCAAAGTTTCCATCTCCCTCATTCTTGTATAGTGCTGTAAATTCATCAGCACTAAGGTCTTCGTCAGGCCCATCGTCGGATGAACCAGTTATCGCAAAATCCACATTTCCATCTCCATTATAGTCCCCCCACTGAAGGTCACTGATAGCCTTACCCACACCATCTGAGCTGTAAACCTCTACGAAATTCTGGCCTCCATCATTTCGGTATACCTTCGTAAATGTATCCGGGGGGTCCTCTCCAGTCAGGGCAAGATCTAGTCTTCCGTCATTATTGTAATCCCTCCATTCAACTGCTGCATTTCCTACATCTTCAATGCTTGTTTCTATGGCTGTAAAATTACCATTCTCGTCGTTACGATAAATTTCTGTAAATGGTATATTCTCGTCTTCTCCAATCACGACTATATCGAGGTTTCCATCCCCATTATAATCCCCCCAGTCAACTGAATAGGTAAAATCTGTACTTGACCACGCTACATCGATAGATGTGAAGCTCCCGTCTCCATCGTTTCTATAGACCTCCGTGTCAATTGCCAGGTCTGGCCTTCCATCTCCATTGTAGTCTCCCCAGGACACGGATTGACCTGAACTGAAACTTTGGTCTATTTCTACGAAATTACCGTCGCCGTCATTTCGGAATATCTTCGAACGGTCATTTCTAAATACTACTGTCAAATCTAATTTCCCATCCCCATTATAATCCTTCCATGCAAGATTTATTCTATCTCTGTAGTCACCCGCTAATCCTGCTTCTATTGCCCTAAACGTTCCATCGTCCTCGTTCCGGTAAATCCCCAAGACTCTTTCGTTGGAGGGGTTTTCCCGAACCAACGCTATGTCTTGATCACCGTCGGCGTCGTAATCTCCCCACGCTACCGCCCCCGCGAACCCCGCGATCTCCCCTAGGTCTGCCTCAATATCCACAAACGTCTCTTTTCCTCCGACTAACACTTGAAAACTCTCGGCTGTGGCCACTGTCGATCCCCCAGTCGTGACTTCCACCTGCATCGGCCCGCTCACCCCGCTCGGTACCTTCGCGTAGAGCACGCTTGCCTTCGCACTGTCCAGCGTCGCTTCCGTCCCGCCGAACGTCACCG
>CAZTDC010000540.1:0-2359 GCA_964612165.1 uncultured Salinivenus sp. | reverse complement strand
CCATGATGCGACAGATTAGCTACTTCCTGGTTCTTCTTCTCCCGATCGCCGGGTGCGGCCTGGAGCTTCCCTCCACGGAGGACCCCACGCCCCAGGTGCTCTTCATCGCGCTCGACGGCACCACCAGCTACGAGCACTTGACTGAGGCGAAGAAAGCTGCGATTCGGGCCCTGGAGGGGGCGCCAGCGCAAAGCAAAGTGTACGTCCGGTGGATTACGGGAAACTCCGCCGCGGACGCCGCCGCCATTGCGAGCGGCCACATTGCGGAAGGCGCGAGCAATCCGTACCAGTCTGGAGGCAAGGAGAAGGCGGTCAAGAAGCGCCTCGCCCAGGCGATCGCGGACGCCGAGTTCCCGGAGGCCGGGCAGACCGACCTGGAAGGACTGCTGTGGGCCGCCGAGCAACGGTTTCAGAACCATCCGAAATTGGAGCATAGGCTGATCTTAGCCTCCGACCTGGCCGAGAACGCGGGGCGAAACTTCCCTGAGGTTGATCTCAAGGGGGCGTCCGTGAAGGTGCACGGGTTCGAGGTCGATCCCGACGAGCCGAAGCGGGAAACGAGGTGGAGAAACACCTTCCGCCAGGCCGGTGCCGACACGGTGAGGGTGCATTATCTCGATGAACCACTCGCAAAAACCAACTAGCCACCATGACGGTCGTGCTCATCGCCTGCGCACTTATCGTCGGCGTGCCCCTCGTCCTTGCTCTTGGTGCGCGCCAGCAGGGGCGCGACGTGCTTCAGGAGATGCTGCGGATTCTGCACGTGATCCCTGCTCACATCCGGGACGGTGCCGGGCGCGTCTGCGGGGAGGCGTGGAGCCGATACCAGGAGACCCTTCAGAGGGGTGGGATCCGGGAGGACTGGGTCCAGCAGTCGGTCGCTGCACTGCTCTTTGCCCCCGCAGCTCTTGTCGGCATCGGGGCGCTGGGTATCAATCTCGTTTCGACCTTGGCAGCGACGTTCGACACGACGATTCCCCTGATCGAAGCGCTCACGAACGCAGGCATGGGACCGGCCGTGCTGACAGGGCTGGAGATGGTGCTGGCCTGCCTCCTCTTCCCGGCCCTCGTGTTGGACCTGATGGGCGTTACGAACATCTCCTACTTCTACTCGGCAGAGAACATCACAAACAAGTGGCTGCGCCTCGGCCTGATGGCGTGCTTCGCCGTGGGAACGGTCGCGGCCGGGTACATCCTGTTCCAGAGCGGAATCTTGCGAGGGGCCGGAATGGAAGGGACCGGCACCAGCACGGATCTGATTCAGGCGAGCGGCCTCGAATCCGGGGAAGCGGCGGCCGAGAGCGGCTCCGCCGCGCAGCCAAGCGAGCCATCGCAGTGGGCCCTCCAGTCTCTCATGACGGGGCCCTCCCTGCTGGGATTTACCGCGGGCGCAGTGGCACTTGTATTTGTGTTTCCGGCCGCCGCGCTCCTGATCGGGACGCCTCTGTTTCTGGCCGCCACGGTGCCGTCTGGACTCGTGTGGGGAGCGGCCCATCTGATTGTCCGCTTCGTAGACGCGGTCTACAACCTCGTGCTGTCTCTCTTCAACTTCGTCTTGCGCCTGCGCGGGGCAGAGCCTGTCGAAGGCCCGGGCGGCTCCAATCTGCCCGATGACCCCGATGCCCGGGAGGATCCAGGCGGCACGTTCGGAACCAACGGGCGGGATGATTCCGGCTCCGGGTCCTCTGCCCGGAATTCCTCCAACGGGACGGGGCCTGCTCGCCGCGACCCCGGCAGCACCGAAACCGATCGGTCCGCAAACGGCCAGCCTGAAAACGGCCGTGCCGACGATCCGGCCGGGGACGCTGCCGGGGCCGATCCCCTTTATGACGATGACGACGAGAATTGGAACCCGATTGCGTAACACCTACATCGTCCTCCAACAATCCGATCTACGACACCCATGTCCAAAGTAGAAACGTTCGAAGTCGAGTCCTTTCAGTGGAACAGCATCGACGACATCCAGGAACAGCTGAATCTGGAGAGCGAGGTCTCCACCAGTGAGGAGCACCTCAGCTCTCAGGCCCGGGAGAGCTGGCTCGGCGATGCGATGAGCGCTCAGCTGGGCCGCCTCCAGGAAGAGCTGGGCCGTGCAGAGGAGTCGCTCCAGGCCTCGGAGGAGGCCCTCGGGGCCATAGGCCAGCTGAAGCGAGCGCGCTGCCTGGAACGGGCCGCCAGCCAGCAGCCCCTCTTCGACGAGGTTCTCCGGGAGGAGCTCGGTGGCACCTGCGAGGAAACGCTCCGGCGCGCGGAAAGCGCCTTGAAGCAACAGGACGCTGAGGCGCTCGCCCGCATGGAGTCACGGCTCGACGAGACCCTCTCGTCCCTCGAAGACGCAACCCAGCAGGCCCACGAGCGG
>CAZTDC010000539.1:0-2361 GCA_964612165.1 uncultured Salinivenus sp. | reverse complement strand
AGTAGATCCAGGCGCGGTACTGCCGGGCCGTGAGGCCGAACGGCACGGTGCAGTCGAAGGCCAGGGCGGGATTTTTCCCGATGAAGTAGTAGCTGGCCGAGTGCCCCATCTCGACGGTGCCGTTCTGGACGCTGCCCAGCACCTCTAGGGCCGGCACAAGCTCCCCGCCAGGGTAGGCCTGCAGCTGAAAGTTGCCGTCGGTGAGGGCCTTCAGGCGCTCGGCCAGCACTTCGGCCGCGCCGTAGATGGTGTCGAGCGATCGGCTAAAGCTGGACGCGAGCTTCCAGCGCACCTGCTTGTTGGGCTGGACGTTGGGGGCGCCGTCTTCCGAGGAGGAGGCATCACTGCCGCAGCCGGAGAGCACGCTTGCGCCCGCAGCGCCGAGAAAGGCCTTCTTCGCAAAATCGCGCCGTTCCATGAGCAGATCGGGAGATGATTCGAGAAGGTCAACGAACATCCCCAGGATAACGGCCATGGCGGGCCTGCGCAAATGCGCCGCTGCAGGGTCGAGGGCGATCGTTTGTTACGTAGAGAAAGGGAAAAGATCTCAGCATGGTCCTCTTTCTCACTTTCCAGACCGGATCGACCTACGAGGTCGTAGGGGCGGGTCGGAGGCGGGGCCAGCGCTTTAGCAGAGTGTCGGCGCCGACGGTGAGGGCAAGTACTAGGCCCACTGCGCCGATCACGTCCAGTCGGACGTAGGTGGAGAGGTCCTGCACCGAGCGGAGAATCGCCCACACGGTTTTGTCGAGAAGGGCCGATGTAGAGGGCATCATGACGAGCGTAGCCCCCAGGCCGGCCACGGCCAGGAAGAGAAGCAGGACGTCGCTCCACACGATGGACGGTTCGGTGCCCACGCCCACGCGGTCGGCTACCTGCTCGGCAAAGTCGTTCGGCAGGTCGCCCTCCGGCTCCTCGTGGAGGGCTTCGAAGACCATCTGGTAGGCCGCCGCGTCCGGGTCATTCTCCGTCTCCGGGGGCGAGCCGTCGCCGCGGAAGTACCGGTCGAATTCGTCTTGTAAGGATTGGTCGCGGTTGTTCATAGGGTCAGTTCCTCCTGGCTGTAGTGATCGAGAAGCCAGTCTTTGAGTTTTTTGCGGCCCCGGTACAGGTGACTTTTCACCGTGCCTTCGGGGTTGTCCATCACGTCGCTGATCTGTGATACGCTCATTCCTTCCAAATGATACAAGGTGAGCGCAGTTCGGTAGTGCTCCGACAGCGTCTTAATGCCTTCTCGCACGACCTCGCGCCGCTCGCGCTCGGTGGCAGCTGCGGCGACATCCTCGTTCGGATCCTCAATGCGGTTGAGGGCCGCACGGGCGTCCGGTGGGCCGTCGTCGTCCGGCGCCGGCGCATGGTCGGCGTACAGGTCCACCTCCTTCTTCTCCAGGTGGTTGAGGCACGTGTTGCGCGCGATGCGGGCGAGCCACGTCGACAGCTTCGACTCGAATCGAAAATCATCGAGGTACCGATAGGCCCGCATGAACACGTCCTGGCAGAGCTCCTCCCGGTCCCGGTCATCGTCGACCATGCGGAAGACGACGTGCTTCACGAGCCGCTCGTAGCGGTCGATAAAATCGAGAAACGCCTCCCGATCGCCGTCGAGGACGTGCTCGACCAGCTCGCGCTCGGTACGTTCGGTGGCATCGTCATTCATAGCACCCACAGTAGACAGGCCGATGCGCGAGAAGGTTGCAGCCCGCCTGCGGATTACGCTCGTACGCCCATCCGGGCGAAACCGCGTGCTGTTTGAGCGGGGCTGTTCGACGGATGAATACCGGCAGCCTGGACAAATTGCCCGATGCGCTGGTATAATTTCGACAGTTCCGCTACACGAACGTACGGAGCGCGTAGGTCCAGGTGCAACCGTTGACCAGTTGAGCTCTACACGGGCTCAGATCTGGGCCGTTCTGGAGGCAGGAGAGCGACACCGCCACACTCATTCGGGCACGACCGGCGTCCGTTTAGGCAGAAGGGCTCTTCTCGTTTCATCAAACCTTTCAGCCGGGGTGCAACCGATTCGGCGATGGGCCTGTCTGCTGTTGGTGCGGGGTCGAGATGCGGCTGCGCTCCTTCACTCTTCTGAACTGACATCCGACATTGACATGGACGTCGAACTGGTTCCCATTACGCTGTTCATTGCCTTCTTTGGCTCCATTGCCTACATCGCCAAGGTGATTGGGGACACGCGCATCCGCCGCAAGGTGCTGGAGGCGCGCGTGTCGGAAGGTGTAGCGGACGCAATCCTAAATCGGGGTTGGCAGGAGCCCAGCACGCGATCGGCCCTGAAGTGGGGCCTCGTCATTGTGGCGCTCGGCCTGGGCATTTTGCTCGTCGATCTGTTCGCAATCAGCTTCGAGT
>CAZTDC010000538.1:0-2361 GCA_964612165.1 uncultured Salinivenus sp. | reverse complement strand
GCGATCACCGCCCCTGCCGTTATTTCGAGCCAGCGGTTGAGGCGCATCACCACGACAGAAGCTCACGTTTGATTTGGTCGACCTTCGTATCCTCCTCCCGTGCGGCCCGCCGAACGAACGCTCCGATCACGCCCACAATGCCCCCAACGAGGGCACCAATGAGCACGAGAAACGTACGGCGCGGCGCGGAGCGCTTCGCCGGAGCCCGCGGCTCATCTACAAGCGTCAGCACCGGCTCTCTGCGCTGGAGCTTAATCTCGGTCTGTGTCTTCTGGCTTTGCAATTCCCGGAAGAGGTCCGACGCAAAGGAAACCTGGCGTTGAAGGCGTTCCCGTTCGGTCCGTAGGCGAGCGGTCTGGATCTGCTGGTTGCGATCCGTGAACTGCGCCAGCTTATCTTCTGCTTCCCGGAGCCGCTTTTCGGCTTCCTTGTACCGCTTTTCGATGAACTCCAAGTTCTGCCGAACGGATTCAGTTCGAAGCGACTGGACCCGCTCCCGGAGGTGATCCAGGTAAGACGTGGCGATCTGTTTGGCAAGGCGCGGGTCGCCAGCCTGAACCGAAAGCGTCATCAAGTCCGATTGCGGCGCTTCGGACCACCACATCATCTGCGACAGCCGTTCTAGCGTCTCCTCTTCCTGTTGCGTCAGGTCAGTGCCACCGCCCTCTTCAGCTAGGGACCCCCCAACCCAGCCCTTGATCGTCCAGGGGAGCCAGAGCGTATAGTCAAGGACCTGTCCCAACACTCCTTGCTCCTGATAGCGTTCGAAGTAGGTCGCCCGCCCGTGGTCGGGGAACGAAAAAGTGTCCCGAGCGACCGCAATCGATAGGGACTTGCTTTCCAGCACGTCGGGATAGGTGCTTGGCCCGATCCCTTCTGCTCCTCCCAAGTTGAGGCTCGACCCCGCGATGGCACCGAGTCCAGACGGCAGGCCGCCGACGTCCAGACTTTGTTCGGGGACCTCCCGCACGAACTGAGCCTCAGATGTGTATTTTGTGGGCGCGAAGACGGCGTAGACGAGGGCCAAAAACGCAAATACAACCACGGATCCGACCAGCAGGCGCTTCTCACGCGCCAGCACCAAAAACAGGTCGAATATAGTCGTGTCTTTCATGGTGGCGAGGTGCCTTCGTAGCACTAATCAGCTAGGCGTAGGGTAATCCATCGACCCACAGGCGTCAAAACATGGGGGACTCGAACTGGCTTTTCGCCGGGTTTGCGATGGTGGAGGTGGGGTCTCTGCCATTTTTGTTCGCGACGCACCGACTAGGACCTGTTTACCTTTCTGTTCGCTCAATCGTGCCGACGACGGTACTCCTGCAGCGCGTCCACAAGCACCTCCTTCATCGAGTCCGCGTTGTAGAACGCGTATTCCTCCAGCCACTCGTGTAGGCTCTGCGGTAGGTCCACCGTGTAGCGTTTTGTGGGCTCATCATCTTCGGACATCATGTCCTCTAGCCGACTGCCCCGGTTCTGATTGACGTCGTCGCTATCGATGTCGGTCATAGCGAGAGAAGCTGTTTGATCTCGTTAGTGAGGGCGTTGATCTCCGCCTTTGCCTTGTCGTTGCGGCTCTCTAGAACGCTCTCTCCGCGCCCAAGCGTCCGTGCATATGCGACCCGCTGATGGATAGTGGTTTCTGCCCGGTCGAAAGGCGCATCGTCCAAGGCCAACTGTGTGTCGCTCGTGAGCGTCGAGGTCGCTGGTGCCCGGGAGAGCACGAACTGCGCCTCGAGCTCGGCCATCTGCTGCCTCGCCTCCACGTGGTCTATGACCGTTCCGACTGACCACAGGTCCACCGATGACGGCTGTACTGGCAGTAGGACCAGATCGGACGCCTTGATGATGGAGACAGTCATCTGCTCCATTCGGGGCGCACCATCGATGATGGCGACCTCAAAGCCGTCAATTTTGGGTAGCTGCTCGTGAACGACTGGCCGGTCAACCCCCACCACGGCCGGACCATCTTCTGTCTGTGCGCTCCAGTCCCGAAGCGAGCCCTGCGGGTCCGCGTCTACTAGAAGCGCATTGTAGTCCTGTTGGTACAGGACCGTGCCGATGTTGGCTGCGAGCGTCGTGGCGCCGACGCCGCCCTTTTGTTTGACGATGCCGACGACCTTCACGGGCTTATTTACGTCTGTACGTAAGGACGTGAGTACGTACTTAATGCTGTACGTAGATACATAAAAAACGCCTGAGTGTCAAACGAGGGTCTCTATGCCCACTCACAGTCGCTCCGGCTAAAAATTCGGACTGGAGGACCTTCAGGAGTGACTAGTCATCACCGGAGACCGGACCTTCTTGGAGAAAATATCCCCTTGTCCGCCCCACCATACGGATGGCGGCCGGGTGTTGGCCGCA
>CAZTDC010000537.1:0-2363 GCA_964612165.1 uncultured Salinivenus sp. | reverse complement strand
CAGGGCTCGTCACCTCCGCGGCCGAGCACGAGGCCGTCCTCACCCCCGCCGAGCGCCTTGCGGAGCAGGACCGTCCGGTTACGATCCTCACGCCGGACGCGTACGGGGCCGTCCCCCCTGAGCAGGTCGAATCCGCGATTGACGACCGCACGGCCCTCGTCTCCGTCATGCACGCCAACAACGAAATCGGCGTGCGGACCGACGTGCCCGCCATAGCCGAGGTATGCGACGATCACGACGTCCTCTTGCATTGCGACGCCGTACAGAGCGCCGGTCTTTTCGACCTGGACGTGGACGATCTCGGGGTGGATCTCCTGTCGCTCTCCGGGCACAAGTTCTACGGGCCGAAGGGAGTTGGGGTGCTCTTCGTGCGGGGGGGTGTGGAGCTAGGGCCGCTGGTGGAGGGGGGCTCGCAGGAGCGCGAGCGGCGCGGTGGTACCGAGAACGTTCCCGCCGTCGTGGGCCTGGCCGAGGCGTTGGAGCGTGCGGTGGAGGGTGCTGAGGAGCGCCGAGACCGGCTTTCCCGTCTTCAGCGCCGCCTCGTGGACGGGCTTGACGAGGCCGTTCCTGGCGAGTACGTTCTCAATACTCCTATTGACGACGCACCCGTTGCCCCGCACGTCGTAAACGTGGCGTTTCCCCCAAACGGCGAAGACCCGATCGACGGTGAGATGCTCATTCTGAACCTCGACATGGAAGGCGTCCTTGTCTCCGCGGGATCGGCCTGCACGAGTGGGGCGCTCGAGCCGAGCCACGTCCTAACGGCCCTCGGACTGGAGCAAGAGACGGCTTCCGCCGCTGTGCGGTTTTCGCTCGGCGCCGACACCACCGAGAACGACGTGGACTACGCCCTCGACAAGCTCCACGCCACGCTGGATCGGATGATGAAACCTGCGTAGTGCTGCTTCGATCGTTCGGGGAGCCCGAGTCGTCAGGTTCGTCTCTTCATTCGACTGACACCCACACCCTCATTCAGACCGACTCCCATCGAGAGACTGTGCATCGCTGTTTGCTTCTCATACTGGCGCTGGGGCTTGTTGGCTGCACGGCCGCAAACAAGATGGGGTTTAATCAAGGGCGAAAGGACTACGTGCAGGAAAAGGAGCTTACCGGCAAAGATAGTGTGCACGTGGTGGAGCAGAGGGTGTATCGGGGCATGTCCGTTGAGCATGCTTTGGCTGCGTTGGGAACCCCAAATCGAAGCGACACGACGGCAACGGAGGAGGGACCTCGCATCCGATACGTGTACGAGTCGAGGCCGAACGCCTTCGATCCCGGCAGCAAGCACATGGGATACCTCTTTGTCCGAGAGGGACGAGTGACGGATTGGGAGGACCTGGACAAGATTCCCCGCCTCGATGCCTACTACGAGGGCGGTATGTAGCACAGTGAAGCCGGACGATCCGAATAGCCGAATTTTTGAGTGTGCAGAGGACTGCGCTCAAGACCGGCTTCTTTTCAACAATCCCGATTCCTCCAACGGGCTCACTTCCGGAACGCTGGTACCGGCACTATCCACGCCTTTCACGGGCTTTTTTCTCGCACTTCTGCTCAGATCTCTGTTATGAACGCTGCCCTGATCGTCTTCGCCAAAGTTCCTCGTCCCGGGGAAGTGAAGACCCGCCTCACCCCCGTTCTCACGCCCTCGGAGGCAGCGCAGCTCTACGAGGCTTTCCTTCGTGACGCCCTTCGGCTCTACGCCGAGTTGGAGGTGCATGTCCGCCTGTACTTGGCCCCGCCCCTGCCCGACGAACCCCTCTTCCAGGGGGACGGGCCCGATGCTACGTTCGCACAGGAGGGAGAGGGGCTTGGGGAGCGCATGAAGAACGCGTTTCGGGCCACCTTCGACGATGACTACGATCAAGCGTGTATCGTTGGCACCGATCATCCCACACTGCCCCTTCCGTTTGTGCGGCAGTCCTTCGCGGCGCTCGAAGCGCCGCGCTCCGTGTGCATCGGGCCCAGCGAGGATGGCGGGTTCTATCTGCTGGGCATGAATGCCTTTTATCCACAGCTCTTTGAGGGAATGAGCTACAGCCACGACAGCGTGTTCACCAACACGCTCGCTCGGGTCGGCACGACCGATGCCCGCCTGACGGTGGTCCCCCGATGGTACGACGTCGACACTCCGGCCATGCTAGAGCGAATGGTGGCTGATCTGGATGAGAACGAACGCGCACCGCACACCCGTAAGATGATCGATCAACTTGACTTACAAGAGCTATCGAAGGCGGGATAGGAATCTGTTTTTGAGGTGCGATCAGGTTCCCTTGAGAGGCGAATGCTTCTATCGGGAAAAAGAAGAACGCCTTCGATAGGAAACCTGGGGAGGTCGGTCTAGCCAGCGGTCGGTACGCGCCGCT
>CAZTDC010000536.1:0-2372 GCA_964612165.1 uncultured Salinivenus sp. | reverse complement strand
CGCTGGCGAACGGCGAGAAGATTGAGCAGGAGGTTACCAAGTCCATCGGCTGCACCATCAAGTTTCCGGAGTCCTGAGGGAACGAGGAGGTTCCCCTTTTGAGACGCGTCGCTTCAGCGGCCCTCTTCTCCGGTTGGAGAGGAGGGCCTTTATGTATTTGGGAGAGGCAGGCCTCCCCCCTTCCCCAACACGTCCCTTAAACGAGCAGAGAATCAATTCCGCACAGATGATATACGAGCAGACAGTTCGGATCGCTTCTGCTAACGATTTGGCTTTATGTCTGCTCGTCTCCTGCTTTCTGCGCTTCTCGCCCTTTTGCTGACCGGCTCCGTATGGACGGCCTCGGCCCAAGAGAGAACAGCGGCGCCGGACACCACAGCGGAATCAGCCCCGCCCGTCACCCAGACCGTTGACAGCGTCGACGTGTACCACGGGACGACGGTCCCGGCTCCGTACCGCTGGCTGGAGGAGTTCGACAGCGAGGCCACCCGGCAGTGGGTCGAGGAGCAAAACGCGTACACGAATCGGCACCTCCGCCAGATTCCGGAGCGAGACCGAATCGGCAAGCGCCTACGAGCGCTCTGGGACTATCCGAAGTACGGCGTTCCGCAGCGGGAAGGGGGCTACCGGTACCACACGGAGAACTCGGGCCTCCAAAACCACGCCGTCGTCTACGTTCGTCCCACGGACAGCGACGACAAGGCCCAGGTGCTCTTCAACCCCAACGAGTGGAGCGAAGACGGCACCGTGTCCCTTTCTGCCTTTGCCCCGGGGCCGAGCGGCAAGTACGTGGCCTACGGAAAGAGCGAGGGCGGGTCCGACTGGAAGACGCTCTACGTGCACAATCTGCAGACCGGGGAGGCGCTGGCCGACACGCTGAAGTGGGTCAAGTTCAGCAACCCGACCTGGACGGCCGACGGAGAGGGCTTCTACTACGGCCGCTATCCCGCCCCGGAGGAGGGCGAGGAATACGAGGACGAGACCAAGGCGCAGAAGATTTACTACCATGAGGTCGGCACGCCCCAGTCCGACGATCGACTCGTCTACGAGCGCCCCGAAAATCCCGAACTTGGCTTTGGGACCGAGGTGACGCACGACGGGCGCCACCTCCTCATCTCGGCCAGCGAAGGGACCTCCGAAAAGACGGAGATCTACATGAAGGACCTGACGGCCGACGACGCCGTGGTGCGCCCACTCATCACGGGCTTCGACGCCAGCTACAACGTCATCGGGAAAGAAGACCAGACGCTGTACATCCAGACGGACCACGACGCGCCAAATCGGCGCATCGTTGCGCTCGATCTTGAGGCCCCCGAGCGCTCAAACTGGCGAACGGTGGTGCCGGAATCAGAAGCCGTACTTCAGGGGGCAGAGTTGACGGGGGGGAAACTGATCGTCGAGCGGCTGGAGGACGTGAAGGGTCGCCTTTCAATTTACGACCTCGACGGCACCCGAGAGACGCGCGTCGAGCTCCCGACGATCGGAAGCGTAGCTGGGGTGCAGGGCGATCCCGACCGCAGCACGTTCTACTACGGCTTTACGTCGTTCACCTATCCAACCACCGTGTTTAAGTACGACCTGGAGACCGGCACGTCGACGGCCATCCATGAACCGACCGTACCCGGCTTTGATGCCGACCGGTACGCCGTCGAGCAGGTCTTTTTCGAAAGCACCGACGGAACGGAGGTCCCGATGTTCTTGGTGCACAAGAAGGGATTGAGCCGTGACGGGACGAATCCGACCTACCTTTACGGATACGGGGGCTTTAACATCACCATCACCCCGAGCTTCTCGCCGAAGACGCTGGCCTGGCTGGAGATGGGCGGCATTTACGCGGTGCCCAATCTGCGGGGCGGTGGGGCCTACGGACAGTCCTGGCATGAAGCCGGCAAGCTCGAGAACAAGCAGCAGGTGTTCGACGACTTCGCGTCGGCGGCCCTCCACCTGATCGACGAAAAGTACACGTCCCGGTCAAAGCTCGCCATTTCGGGGGCGTCGAACGGGGGGCTGCTCACGGGGGCCTCCGTCACGCAGCGGCCCAACCTCTTCGGCGCGGCGGTCGTGGAGCGCGGCGTACTCGACATGCTCCGCTACGACGAGTTCACGATCGGCTGGGCGTGGGTGCCCGAATACGGTTCGTCCGACGACCCCGAGCAGTTCGAGTACCTCTACGACTACTCGCCCCTCCACAACGTCGAACCGGGCACGGCCTACCCACCCACAATCATCACGACAGCCGATACCGACGACCGCGTCGTGCCGTCGCACTCCTACAAGTTTGCCGCGGCGATGCAGGCCGCGCAGGGCGGCGACGCCCCGATTCTGCTCCGCGTAGAAACGGATACGGGTCACGGTGGGGGGACGCCCACGAG
>CAZTDC010000535.1:0-2378 GCA_964612165.1 uncultured Salinivenus sp. | reverse complement strand
AACCCAAAAGCCGCCGCGATGAGTGCCCACGTCGGGGCTCCACTCAGGGCCATGAGGCCTACGATTAGGCCTGTGCCCAGTGCGGTTCCGACATAGAGTCCGATTCTGTTCATGGCACCGGTAGTGTGCGTACAACGTTTTTTGAGCCGGGCATCTCTTCCGGATGGTCGTTCTTTCGGAGGGTCGTTTCTTAGCCCTGCTCCGAGCGGTTCGAGGCGGAGCAGATCCCCGTGAGCTTCCGTTTATCAGCACCCGGGCGGCTCGTGATAACTTATGATAACCTATTTGGTCCCGATACCGATTCAGCAAACGGCCGGTTCATCGATGACGTGATCCATCCACGACATGACCTATCGGTGACACGGCCCACCGGTGACACGATTTGTCGGCGACATGACCCATCAATCTTGTGCCTGCGCCTGGCGGGCTCCGGTCCTGCGCCCGTGCCCGTGATTGGCTGACGTCCAAACCGACTATCCTTCCAACTAACCGTTCTTCGGGCCAACCCAACCGAACTCTATGCGCGGCCAATCCGCCCGTCCCCACACGCAAGACCGATTCGACAGCAGCAAAGACAACTCCCTCAGGACGTATGGGGGATTCTACACTGGAATGGCTTCGACCTTCGCCGGGGCGCTTCAGGTCTCCCGCGAAGCGGTCGTAGAGGCCGTCGACGGCCCGAACCCGATCGACACCTTCATCTCCATCAACGGGAACCGAGGAACGGACGCCCCCGGCGGGAGCACCAACCGGATCGTGTCCGACGAGCACGACCTGACCGGCGTGGACCGGGTCTTTATCGCGGTCACCGAAGAGCAGTTTGAGGCGCTCGCGGCCCGGGTCGGGGCCGAAGTCAGTGTCGGATAACCCGGGATTACGTTCCACCCGCTGCCAGGGCCTGCGCTACGAGTCGAGGGAAGCGAGCAAAAACGGGTAGGGTTCATCAAAACCAGGTGGGGTTCACTGCAGGCTGCCGCGCCGCTAGAATTTTTCCCAGCTGGGACGAGGCTCACGTTCTGGCAAGAGTGGCATTCTGGCTTTCGAGTCCTTGCCATTTGACCCGCGTTTTGGTGAAAACTAGCGGGGATCCGTTATTGCAATAACAGAACCTTGTCACTCGACAGCGACCAACCGGCGTGCGGCTCAGGCATTTTCGAGACCCTCTACGACTGCTGGCGCACGTTCATGTCGACACGGGCCGCACGAAACACCAGTGACGCAATCTGTCCCAGCTGGGACATTGGAAAATGCCCAGCCGGTTTTGCGATCTGTGACTTAGCCCGGATTTCTCACGAGAGGCGTCGGGAGGCGAGGGAGGCGGTTCAAGATGTCATTTGTGCACCGCAGACAATGCCAAGGATCGTCGAGGAGCAAAAATGAGCAGATTGGAGCCTGCCCTCGACCGCTGTCGGGGCCGCCTCTGAAGCCGCAGTAGCGTCCCGTGAGAAATGCGGGTTAGTGCCAGTAAGTCAGGTCGCCAAATCAGCGGGTCCGTCCGGTAGGCAGTATTCGTCGAGTTAACACCTGCTGATCCGGCAGCATCACCCTGGCCAATTGAGGCCCACCGTCCGTGTCATTCTCAGTCCTCCCCCGGTTCGGCCTCTTCCGGAACTGCGCCACTACCTCACGGAATGAGAAGAGCAGTGGTGCACATTCCGTCATTGCGCAGCACCCCTCATGACTGAACCGGCCGTTGTCAAGCGCGCCCACAGATTCCTTCAATCTGCTTCTCTTCCCGACGGGGAGTCTGTGCTGCACCTCTTCACCGACGCGCATCACACTCTCCTCGAACACGGTGGGCTAGACCCCTACCAGCGCTTCACGCTTGAGGTCGGCGGGACTGTACGGCACCCCGACCTCGTCGGCCAGCTCGACGACGGGGAGAGCCTCTTGGCCGTCGAAGCGAAGGGTACCGGCGACCTCCTGAAAGGGGCGGCGCAGGCAGAGCTGTACCAGGAGGGCGTTCAGTACAGCTTTCTCGCCGCACCGTCCGACCGGATCAGCGATCCAACCGTAAAGCGCCTCCGGGAAAAGAACATCGGCGTCCTCTCCGCTTCCCCAGGCACAGGTGCCGCAGAGCCCCTCTTTTGGCCGAGGGCCCGCCAGCCGTGGCGGAGTCCCTATCAGTCAATCCGTCGACAGCTCGATACGGGCGTCCGTGCCCAGGAATGGAGCACGTTCACGTACAACCTGCCCACGCATTACCTCGCCTGGACACTCGCCCTTGAAACAGGCTCCCTCTACAACACCGCCAACCTCCCCGACCTCATCGAGTCCTACGAGGCGATGCCTAAGCGGTGGAAGGGAGCGTTGCGCGGGGCCGAAACGCTCGGTCTTCTCCGCATTCAGGGAAACGGCGTGCGCCTCACTCCGACCGG
>CAZTDC010000534.1:0-2393 GCA_964612165.1 uncultured Salinivenus sp. | reverse complement strand
GTCAAAGAAATTGAGTACGTGGAGCACACCAGCGAGGTGGTGAGCCGATCGGCCAAGCCTGACTTCAGCCGCCTCGGCCCGCGCCTCGGCGACCTGGTGAAGGACGTGAACCAGAAGGTCCGAAACCTCGACGATGAGACGATCAACGAGTACGTCGAAACCGGCGAGCTCACGCTGACCGTCAACGGAGACGAGGTTGAACTCGGCCCTGAGGACCTCATTATTCAGAGCGAAGGCATCGAAGGCTGGCTCGTGGAGCAGGAGGGGGACGTGACCGTGGCCCTCGACACCGAGGTCACGCCGGAGCTGCGCGCCGAGGGGCTGGCCCGCGAGAGCGTGAAGCGCATTCAGAACCTGCGCAAGGACGCCGGCTTCGAGGTCACCGACCGCATCGAGATTGCCTACCACGGCACTGACCGCATCGCCGACGCGGTGGCCGCCCACGCCGATTGGATCCGGAACGAGACGCTGGCCCTTGAGTTGCAGCCGTCCGGTCCCGATCAGTTGTCAGGCGAGGCCGTCGAGACCTTCGACATCGGCGACGAACAGCTGACGATTGGCGTCCGTCGCATCGATCCCGACCAGGCCGTGAGCGCCTAGCTGGCCCCGGAACGAGTCGGGCGGCGAGAACCGACTCGCTACTCCTTCCCTCATATCCTCACTTCGAGCCCATGGCGAACGAAAACACAGACGAACAAACCAACATTCCGGAAGCGGAACGAGAAACCCCGTTCTCCGAGGAAGAGCTCGAACACTTCAAGGAGCTGCTGCTCCAGCGACGGCGGGAGGCGAAGGAGGAGATCGAGCAGATGCGCGAGCAGATCGAGCAGGCAAAGGAACAGGCCGGTGACGATTCGGCCTACGGTGTCCACATGGCCGACGCCGGCACCGACGCGATGGAACGGGAAAAGCTGCACTTGATGATCGCCCGCCAGCAAAAGTACATCGGTTATCTCGAACGCGCCCTCGAACGCATCGAGAACAAGACATACGGCATTTGCCGGGTGACCGGAGAGCCCATTGCCAAAGAGCGGCTCGAAGCCGTTCCCCACACCGAGATCTCGATCGAGGCCAAGCGCGAGGAAAAGTCCTCCTGAACGTGTAGATTTGGAGGTGTGGAAGTGCGGACGTCCTCGATCTTCCGGCACCTTCATACATCCACCCATCTATCTCTACCTGTATGCGCGTTCTTTGGCTCTCCGCGTTCGTCATCGCCCTCGATCAGGCCACGAAGGCGGCTGTTCTCCAGTTCATGGCGTCCCCGAGCGGAATCTCCCGTTCGATCCCCCTCGTAGGGGACTGGCTGCGGCTCACGTTTACTGAAAATCCGGGCATGGCCTTTGGCTTGCAAATCGGGCCGCCGGGAACGGTGACCGTTCTAGCCCTTCTCGCCACGTGCGCGGTCGGGGTCTACATTTACACGGTGCGAAATGCATACTCCCCGTTCCGGTGGAGCCTCGCGCTTATTTTCGGCGGAGCTGTCGGCAATGTCATTGACCGAGTTTTCTACGGGGTCCTTCTAGACTACGGCACCTGGTTTACCGGCCACGTCGTCGACTTCATCCACGTGAGCCTCTGGAAGGGATTTATTCCCGAGGTCGTGCCCCTCATCGGCGGCTCCTACATGGAGCTCTTTCCCATCTGGAACGTGGCCGACATGTCTATTGTGCTCGGCGTCGTGGGGGTGCTCTTCTTCCACCACACGTTTCACGAGCGCCGACTGGCTGCCCGCCATGAGGATGCGGACGCCGCCCCCAAACAGAACGCCAGCGACGAGAGCGAAACGGAATGGCCGGCGTCTTCCCCCCCCGACGGCGTCCCATCCCCGTCTGAGTCGGACCCCGAGGAGGACGAATCGCCCCCCCGCGGAGACGATGTCTCGACGTGGCCACCGGAGGAGTGGCCCGACGAGCAGCGATAAATTCGGGCGGCACCGAACAAAAAGAGGGCACCTACCGTGCTGTCTGCACACGGAATCGCGTTTCTCATCTGCCGTATGTGCGTGGAGGAGGGCGAGGCTTCCTGTTCACCCTTTTCACACCCAGACGCACACACCCTTCGGGCATGGCTGGGAGGAGCGTGACCAGTGAGCCCCGATCGTCCCTTCGAGTTGGTACGCACACCTGCCAACCGGTCGTGCAACGCGAGCCCCCATCGCCCGTTAACAGGTATCCTGTTGAAGAAAATAAGAGCCGTACGGCGCTCATCGCCCCCGGCCATTCGTTGGACGCGTACTGATGAACCGTCGTGTTCATGCCTGACCTGTCGACGATCCGCAACTTCTGCATTATCGCGCACATCGACCACGGGAAGAGCACCCTGGCCGATCGGCTGCTGGAGCGCACCGGGACCATTACCGAACGCGAGATGAAGGAGCAGACGCTCGACGACAT
>CAZTDC010000533.1:0-2397 GCA_964612165.1 uncultured Salinivenus sp. | reverse complement strand
ATCGCGCTGATGCAGGATCAGGTGGAGGGTCTGCGAGGGCACGGCATCGACGCCACGTTTATTAACAGTACCCTGCCCGGTCACGAGGTGGAGCAGCGCTGGACGGACGTCGAGCACGGGCGCTACGATTTGCTGTACCTGGCCCCGGAGCGCTTGACGACCGATGTCTTTGAGGCCCGCGCCGGGCGGCTCAATGTATCGCTCGTGGCGGTCGACGAGGCGCATTGTGTGAGCGAATGGGGGCACAATTTCCGACCGGACTATCTTAAGATTCCGGAGGCTCGGGCATTGGTGGGCGACCCGCCGACGATGGCCGTCACGGCTACGGCGACGCCCGCCGTTCGACGGGACATTGTGCAGCTCCTCGACGTGCCCGAGGCCAAAGAGGTTGTGCGCGGCTTCGACCGGTCCAACATCGTGTGGTCGGTTTTTCGCACCGAGCAGAAGTGGGCGAAGCTGAAAGATGTGGTCGAGGGGGTGCAGGGTACGGGGATCGTGTACGCGGCGACGCACCGGGGCGTGGAGCGCTGGACGACGCGACTTCGGAGTGAGGGCGTAGCGGCAGCCGGCTATCACGGTGGGATGGACGCGGCAGACCGGGAGGCGCGCCAGCAGGCCTGGATTGAGGATGAGGTTCGCGTGATGGTGGCGACGAATGCGTTCGGGATGGGCATCGATAAGCCCGACGTGCGCTTCGTCGTCCACGCAGATGTGCCGTCGTCGCTGGAGGCCTACTACCAGGAGGCCGGGCGAGCCGGCCGCGATGGGGAGCGGGCCCACGCCGTTCTGCTCTTCCGGGAGCCCGACGCCGATACGCAGGAGGCCATGATCGAGTCGTCCCATCCGACGGCCGAGGAGGTTCGGACCGTCTACGATGCGGTCTGCAATGTAGGGCAGGTGCCCATCGGTTCCGAACCGGACGGACCGCTCGTCGTCAATCGGAAGGCAGTATTGAAAATAACTGGCTTTTCGCGGGCCAAGGTCCGGACGGCCGTCGAGCTTCTCGATCGACAAGAGGCCTGGACTCGTCTCCCCCAACGGAAGCACTTCGGGCTGATTCGGTTTCGGAAGGGCACCGACGCCGTCCGGCACTACGCCGATCAGCTGGACAACCGGGCACTTGCGCGCTTCGTGCAGACGCTTCTGCGCATCGTCCATGCCGATGCTTTTTCCGAATGGTGGCCGTTCGATCTGCGGTCGGCGACGCGTCGGATGGACTTGTCTCGGAAGCGGCTCACCCGCGGCCTGCAATACCTAGAAGAGCGCGGTCTCCTCCAGTGGCAGCCCCCAGACGCGGCGCTGCGAATCGAGCTCGAATTTCCACGGGCAAGCAAGCTTCCAGTCGATGATCGGGGTGTGCAAAGCGCCCGCCAGCGCGCCGAGACGCGGTTGCAGTACATGCTCCGCTACGCACGGAGCGTGACCTGTCGCCGTCGTTTTCTGCTCACTTACTTCGGTGAGAAGAGCCCGGAGGAGTGTGGCGCCTGCGACGTGTGTCTGGACCGGCATGAACCGACCGTCGTGACTCCGGACGATGAACCCGTGCTCCGATCCATCCTGCAGGAAGTGGAGGCCGGAGTTCCAAGAAATGACTGGTTTGAGGAGGCGCCCGCGCCCCGCCATCGGATCGATGCGCTGGTCAACTGGCTTGTAGAAGAGGGATATTTGACGATGGATGCTCCTCTTGAGGGAACGTTCGCACTTACGAAACGGGGGCAAGAGATGGTTGAGTAATCGGTTTGGGGCCGCCGTGCACGCCAGATACGACGAATTCCTCACGGAAGATCGGCGCTGGAGGTCTCGGTTCGTTCATCTTCAGCAGGCGTACTCGACGTCGACTCCGACGGATACCGATTTTGCAGGGCATTCAGCGTATCGATGACGGCATCGTAAAGCGACTCAAATTTCTGAGGATGTGTGCTATAGTATTGCAGGGTGGCGTCGAAGTCCTCACGCTGAATGCCGTGGTGGAGGAAGAGCGAGTCGCGGATGCCGGTGGGCGTTTTGGAAAAGCGTTTTCCGCGGGCAGTGGTAAGGTGGAGATCGACCAAGACCCGCGTGAACGTGCTGTCGGGTAGCGGAGGCTCATCGCTGAAGAGACCCGAACACCCCGAAAGTGCAGCTGCCCCGATCAGGACGCTCAAAAGGATGGGGAAAACGACGCGCTTGGGCGAGACCATGGTGCTCAGTGACAGTCGGACTGACCGATACGTGGAGTCAGAGCGTCCGTTTTTGCTCGCGGGTAGCGTCCTTAAAGGGACGCTTTACGTATCTCCTCCCGGCTCGGTGGAGGTCGAGGTGACCGTCGCGGAATCCGGTTGAGACTGCTCGGTCCTGGTCCGGAAGGTGTTGGCCATCACCTCCATCTGGCGGATGAACTTGAGTTTATCGAAGTCT
>CAZTDC010000532.1:0-2403 GCA_964612165.1 uncultured Salinivenus sp. | reverse complement strand
CCCATGCCCCAGAAGGCGGCGTACGTGTATTCAGAGGGCATCAGCGGCGTCCCAATGCCGGTAAAGCCGTGGAGGATGTGGTTGGTGACGACGCCGCCGAACGTCGGGAACTCCGGTCCGGCCGACACGACCATCTCGCAACACCGTACCGCGTAGGTGTTGCCGTCCTTGTCTTCCCAGGACGCTTTCATTTTGACCTCGTCCTCGGTGTTGGCCGCGTCGGTGGCCGTGACGTCGGTCCCCTTCAGCATCAAGTTGCCGTTGGCCATGGTCGTGTTCTTGTCGCCGAACGGCGTCTTCCGCTTGAGCGTCGTAAACTGGCCGTTTTCCGCGTTGCGGAAGGGGACCGGAACGCCCGTAATGCCCGGCGTGCCCGTAAAGGCCAGGGGCATTTTCGGCGTGCCGAACACGTCGCTATCGATCTCGCGGTTGTCGGGCAGGGCCACGAAGACCCCGCCGCTATTCTGCTTTACGGTGAAGGAGAGGGGGCCGCCCAACAGCTCCATGGGCTCTTCCACCGTTCGATGGGCCTCCAGGTAGCCGTCGGCCTGGTTCATCTTCTGGAGCTGCATGAGCATCTTCTTCTCCTTCTTGCTCATTTTCTCCTGGGCGTGGACCGGCCCCAGCAGGGGAGCAAAAAGCAGGGCCAGCCCGAGAAGGATGGCGATCCGTCGTATGGCGGAGCGACGGATGCCGTCGAGGAAGTCGGTAGCAAAGGCTTGCGCGCGAATCATGAGTCGGGAGCCATTTTGTGAGGGCATAACGCAGAACGAACGCCAGCGTGAAGGCAGTCGGAGAGACGCGCCTTCACCGGCACACTTCTTGGGTTTGGTAAAATACCATCATCGTTACATGGAGCCTTTCTGCCCTCCAGACGGTCGTCATTTCGGGCGCCTCCATTTGTTGTCGACAGCGGGGAGGGTTACCGCTCACACGTCGGCGGTTCGCCGAAGAAGACCTCCTCGTCGATGCGGTCCACGAAGGTCTGGATCTTCTCCGCGCCGTTGAGGATCGACTCGACCTCTCCGTCGCGAAAGACGATGAGGGTCGGGACCGTCTCTACGCCCAGCGAGCGCGCCGCCTCGGGATTGTCGCGCACGTTGAAGGTGCCCACGACCCCGCTCCCGCTGATGCGGCAGGCCAGGTCGTCGATGGTGTGGAGCGTGGCCCGGCAGGCCGTGCAGCGCGGCTCCCAAAAATCGACGACGACGGGCGCGTCCGTCGGCTGGGACGTGATGGTTTCGCGGAGTTCGTCGATGGTGAAAGAGCGAGCGTTCTCGACGTCGGGCATGGGCAAAAGAGGGGGTTAGAAGAGGATCTTGTTGCTCGGGGTAGGTACGCCTTCTCCATCGGGCGTTACATCACTGAGGCAAGAAACGTACCCGAACGCCACCAGCACTATGCGGCGTCGTCGAGGGCCCGATCGAGGTTGTACGCGGCGCTGATAAGGGCGAGGTGCGTGAACGCCTGCGGAACGTTGCCCAGCGCCTCGCCGTGGGTGCCCGTCTCCTCGGCGTAGAGGCCCACGTGATTGGCGTACCCCAGCATCTGCTCGAAGATGAGGCGGGCGTCCTCCAGGCGCTCCGGCTCGGCCTGGCTGGCTCGGGTGAGCGCCTCCACGAGCCAGAACGTGCAGATGTTGAACGTGCCCTCTTCTCCCGCCAGTCCGTCGTGCGTCTCGTCGGTGTTGTAGCGGTAGACGAGCCCGTTGGACACGAGGCCGCCCTCGTCGGGCGACTGCAGCGTCGCGTCCAGCGTGCTCAGCAGGCGGTCGTCGCCCGGCGAGATGAATCGGACGAGGGGCATCGTCAGGTTCGACGCGTCGAGGGTCGTGCCCCCGAACTGCTGGGTGAACGCCTGCCGGTCGTCGTTCCAGCCCTTCTCCATGATCGTCTCGTAGATCTCGTTGCGGCACTGCCGCCAGCGCGTCTCGTCGGCGGGGAGCGAGCGCTTGCGGGCCAGGCGCAGGCCGCGGTCGACGGCCACCCAGCACATCAGCTTCGAGTAGACGAAGTGCTGCTGGCCGCCGCGCACCTCCCACACCCCTTCGTCGGTCCGCTGCCAGTTTTCGCACACCCAGTCGACGAACGTGCGCACCGACTGCCACATCTCGTAGGAGATGCGCACGCCGTACTTGTCGTGCAGGTAGAGGGCGTCGATCAGCTCCCCGTAGATATCGAGCTGGAGCTGGTCGTAGGCGCCGTTGCCGACGCGGACGGGCGCCGAGCCCCGGTAGCCTTCCAGGTGATCGAGGGTCTC
Organism: uncultured Salinivenus sp.; assembly: GCA_964612165.1. Classification (GTDB taxonomy): domain Bacteria; phylum Bacteroidota; class Rhodothermia; order Rhodothermales; family Salinibacteraceae; genus Salinibacter. Next base: position 144 of record CAZTDC010000532.1, on the reverse strand, counting down.
CTCGGTAAGCTCGGTGCGCCCGTCGATGCCGTACATGATCTGGAGCGGGCCCTCCCCGGCGGCCGACTGGGTACAGAGGCCGGACAGGAAGTCGATGAAGTCGCGCGCCTCCTCGGTGAAACCAATGCGCAGGAACGCGTACAG
>CAZTDC010000531.1:0-2404 GCA_964612165.1 uncultured Salinivenus sp. | reverse complement strand
CGTAATGATGGCGCGTGGACGATCGAGGTCTCGGGTGTCATCATACGCTCGAAATGTGACGAAGGTGTTCTGTGTCGGGAATTCGATACCGCTTGCCTCTCGACAGAGTTCTTGAACGCGGTCGATCGAAAGCCCGTTCTGTGTAAGTGCAGTGAGTTCTTCGTTGAGTGTGCTGTGGCTTTTTTCACGATCCCCAGTCGCAAGGTCAAGCGCATCAATGTCGCTCGTTATGAACAGCCGATCAAACCCGATGACGTGTGAGAAATCCTTATCGGCCCTCTGTTCTTCAGGGAGCCACTCCTGATCTTTCTGGTATGTCTCTCCGAAGATACCAACGCCGAATACGACACCTGGTTGATCGTTGAGTGCGTCATTCGTTGGTTGTTGTTGTGAATGGAGAATAGCGACATCGCCAGGGTCAACGCGCTCTCGCTTGGCAGCGTGACTGTCTTCGACGAGGAGTCCACGGTATTCGATCGCGGTCAACCAGAAATCAGGCGGTGCCGTGAATTTGTACACCGTCGCGTCTGTGTCCGCTTCAAGATGCGTGAGCACCGGATGATCGACAGATTCTGGTTCCGGCGGCTCATCATCGCTAGGCGATTTAACAGTGTACTCATCGTGTAGAATCGTTTTGAGCTTGACTTGGTTGACGTTCTCCCGAATACCGTGTTGTCGCTGTAAGTCGCGTAGAAACGCCATGAATAGCGTTTCAGCTTCTGAAAGCTGATCAAGGGTTCCTGAGCCCAGCTGTGAAGCTTGTGACGCAAGTCTGTTCTCCGTGGTGGCAAACAGTGACCGGATCTGTTCAAGCCGAACCGCTGCTGTAGGCGTGACGGTGGTTTGTACAGCGATCGGAGAGAGGTGTGCCGACCAGTCTTCAAGGACGGTCTCTGTTATCTCACCTGCTAGCCAGTTTTCGATCGTCGAATAAGCTTGGACCCGCTCGAAAATATCGTCCATTGTCTCTGAGACGGTCTCGTACTGACCAGCTGGACCGATTGCTGGCTCTCTTGAACACGGGTCCGGGAGGGTGGTGGATGGCGGATCATCAATAACACGTTCGAGCTCTGCAAGCTCACTCGTGACCGACGAAGTTCTTCAAATGCGCGCGTTTCAGCTAGCGTAGCATCCGGCGTCAGTCCCGACGAGAGATCCCACTGCCGTGTATCCCGTAGCTCTTCAGCAAGCGTGACAACCCAGGCAACGGGCCAGACGTGCGGATGGTCAACTCCCGTTTCAGTGGAAATATACTCGTTACAGTGATGGTACCCACCCGGGAGTGTGACGCCGATGCCGAGTACGTCAAACCCATCTTTAGCGATCAGTAACTGACCTGGTTCAAGCTCTTCAGAGAATACCCTGAACTCTTCTGTAGCGTCACGGCTTGCTCTCTCATCGTTCTCGTCTGGGGCAGCGTGACTGACTTGTGAATCGTTATCAGAATCAAGACCAAGCGAACAAAGCCCGTCAGCGCGCCATATCGGCCATAGATCATCTACATCTGCTGTGTCTGGCTCACCAATATTGATCTGCCAGACCGTTCGTTCCCCAATGTCACCCGCGTCAAGACGGTCGCGCAATCCGGATTCATCGACTTCGAGGAGCCAGTGACAGTACCAGTCAAGATTCCTGAAGTGCTGCTTGAATCCGAACTGATCACGAACAGCCATGTACCGCGGCATTTCACGCCGATAATTCGATAAGCTCGATGTGATATCGAATCCGAAGTATTCCGTCATGACGGTTCGTGTTCGACCGTTGTTTATCGGGAATAGTGTCGGGTTGAGGAGACTCAACACTGGCGTCATCTTCCCAGCCTGAATCCCTTCGGTATCGGCAGCTGCGAGTGTATCCACCGCATCAAGGAGCTCGCCTTCTGATGCCGTGTCATCACGGAGTGTTTCGAACGCGTTCAGCAGCGCAGTTTCCCCATCATCAGTAACATCGACACCGAACGCTTGGCCTCCGACAATACCGAACTCCTCAGGGACAACACTACGCAGGCGTTCTCTCGTTGCCTCTGGGAGTGCCGAGTCACCGATGTTTGATCGGAGCGTCTCAGGAGTGAGTTTGACGTTCGTGGCGTCACAAATGATTTTGAGTTCAAGCGATCCGAGCGTGTCTGCGTCGAGACACGCGTCAACGAGTGTTCCGACGAGAGACGCTGTTCGATCAAACTGCGTGAGTATCTCCTCCCAGTCGGTCTCTTGATGATATTTCTCAACCGTCCACGCGAGGAATTGGTCTGTCTGTCCATCCACGTCGATGTCCGGAAGCGGTCGAGCTGTGAACTGCGATAACAAGAAATCCACAGCAGCACCGGACAGCTCAGAGAGGTATGTTTGCGTTAGGTCGAAATTCTTGTCGACCGGATAATATTGTTCAGTCCGGCGTTCCTCAC
>CAZTDC010000530.1:0-2406 GCA_964612165.1 uncultured Salinivenus sp. | reverse complement strand
TGACGGGCCGCATGTCGTCGTGCTCGTACTTCTGCTTGCCCGCCAGGTCCGCGTGACCGGGCCGGGGCATCGTGACTTTTTCCATGTCTTCCGGCGGGTCCCCCTCAATCGCCATCTTTTCGGGCCAGCCGGCCTTGTCCTTCTCGTAGGCGCCGTTGTCGATGCGGAAGGCGATGGGGCTGCCCAGCGTTTTCTCGAACCGGACGCCGGAGTAGATGTGGACCTTGTCGTTTTCGATCTTCGAGCGGCCGCCCCGCCCGTAGCCAAGCCAGCGCCGGCCCAGGTGCTTGTTGATGTCGTCGGGGGCGAGGGGCAGCTGGGCGGGGACGCCTTCGATAATGCCGATGATGGACTCGCCGTGCGACTCGCCGGCGGTGAGATAACGGAGCATGGATGACCGCGTGTGGAGTTAGGAAAGAGGGAACGAGACGGGAACAGGGAGGACGACCGACCGGAGAGCCCACTTGTTTACTGAGCAGGAACGGGCTCGTCCCCCTCGGCAACGAGCGGGTAGTCGGCCTCCACATTCCCCTCTGTCATTTGCCGCAGACTCCGGCTGAGCAGCCGCTTGCGGAAGCTGCTGAGATAATCGGTAAACAGCACTCCTTCGAGGTGGTCGTACTCGTGCTGCATGACGCGGGCCAGTACGCTGCCCGCCTCGACCTCCTGTTTCTCAAAATCCCGGTCTCGGTAACGCACCCGCACCCGCTCCGGACGAGTCACGACCTCTCGGACCTCCGGAATCGACAGGCACCCTTCCTCCATGTTCACCGTCGTGTCGCCTTCGCCCACAATTTCGGGATTGATGAACACCATGGGCTGCGGGGGCACCGGTTCCCCGTCCTCCTCCATCTCCGCGGCCATCGGCGTCACGTCAACAACAAAGAGGCGCTCGCTTCGACCGACCTGCGGCGCCGCCAGGCCAATACCGGCGGCGTTGTGCATCGTCTCGATCATGTTGTCGATGAGCGCCTGGAGCTCGTCGCTGTTCTCCTCCACCGGTTCGGTTTCCTGACGGAGGGCATCGTGGCCGTAGAGATAAATCGGGAGGACCATGGGACGAATCACACTGGTAAACGTCTGCTGGGAAGAAAAGCTAAACGCCCGAGTTGGGGCATCGTGCCGTGGTCTCAAAGAGACAGCGTGGCCGCCCGTGCGTTCCCGTTCTACCGACCCACGAGAACATATGCAAGTTATTTTCCACGAACGTTGGGGAGCGTGTCCGACTGCACGCGTCAACGGACGTCAAAAACGTCTCCTACCGTCCACTGCTTTAAGAACGCAGTCCTGAAGCCCCCAACGCTATTCCCGCCCGTAATCGTCCTCCAGCCGGATGATGTCGTCCTCCAGGCAGAGGCCCATCTGCGTCTCGATGAAGACGAGGGGCTCGTCGGCGTTGTTTTCGATGCGGTGCACGTCGCCCACGTCGATGAAGCACGTGTCCCCTTCCGAGACCTCAATCTCCTCGTCGTTGTGGGTGAAGATGCCCGATCCCTGGACGAAGACCCAGTGCTCCTTCCTGTGTTCGTGCTTCTGAAGCGAGAGGCGCCGGCCCGGGTGCACGATGATGCGTTTGACCCGGTATCCGGGCTCGTTCAAGTATTCCTCCCAGCGGCCCCAGGGACGGTCGTCGGCGTCGAGAAACATGGTACTACGAGTAAATGCGCGACAGTTCAGACGAAAATACACATGAGCTTATAGATAGGTTGCACAGCGTCCGCGCACAACAGGGATCAGACGTGTTCTCGGTGAAGTTCCCGATACGCTGACTTATGCTTCTGAGGGAGCGACCGCGCGCTCCTCATCGGGCTCGAAGGGCGGAGTCACGGTTTCGATCGGCGTACCTACGACCCGCAAGAATCCGTACAGAAGGACGGCCCCGATCAAGAGCCCAACCCACCACGGCATGCCGAAGCCGGCGGGTAGCGTCCCAAAGAAAATCGCCACCATCCCTACGCTGAGGGCGTACGGCAGCTGCGTACGCACGTGCTCAATGTGATCGCAGCCGCTGGCCATCGACGACAGGATCGTCGTGTCAGAGATGGGCGAGCAGTGGTCGCCCCATACCGCACCCGCGAGCACGCACGAGACCGATGAGTAAAGGATGTGGTAATGCGCCGGGTCGGCCATGTTGTTCTGACCGAGAATGGCCCACACCAGCGGAATTACCAGTGGCATAAGAATACCCATCGTGCCCCAACTCGACCCTGTCGCGAACGCCGTTGCGGCGGCCAAGACGAAGATGATGGCAGGCACCACTCCTGGCGGCAACGTCTCGCCGAGAATGGAGACGAGATAGTCAGCCGTGTGAAGCACCTCCGTGATATTGGACAGCGCCCACGCCAGCACGAGGATGATCATGGCGAAGAGCATCGACTTCAGACCTTCGTACCAGGCCTCTACGGT
>CAZTDC010000529.1:0-2407 GCA_964612165.1 uncultured Salinivenus sp. | reverse complement strand
CCCCCGCCAGAGCCTCCTACCGGGGTAAGTGATGAACTCTATGACCAATTGAACGAGAAGGAGAAGGAACGCTGTTGGGATTACCCTTCTCAGTGCTACTATGTCGGACAGTATGCTGACTGGTCGCTAAATTGGGCAAGAGATGTCGAACCAAATGGTGCGCACAATGGTCCACAAGATGCAATACGTCACGCTGCATGGAGTGGTCGTATCACTTTGAACTATGGATCCCAAAACGCCAAAGCCTGGACTGACGCTCATGAATGGGATAGCAACCGTCCCGATGAGACGCGTATGGACCAGTACAACAACCGCATTGGGCGCGAGATTGGAGGTAGCGTGTCATCTCTGAATGATCTAAAGTCTGAAATTCAGAAAGCCTATGAAAATGGAAGCCTTTGTACCAATTTATCGGATTGCTAGGAGCCTCCTCATCTTTTTTCTCCTTTCCTCACTCCTTGGAAGCTGTGATCACAAAGGAACGATGCTGACAATTGAAAACAAAGGTCAGGCTCCTCTGGATTCAGTCACTGTGCATGTTACGGGAAATCAGTACTTTCTTGGCCGAATCCTACCGGGAGAGGCTAGAAAGAAAGAAATCAAGGTGACGGGAGAGTCACACGTTGAACTATCGCATTCGAAAAATCGCCGGTTTGTGCTTGATGTCTATCTCGAGCCCGGCTACAAGGGAGCCATTGATGCGAAGGTGACACCCGACTCTGTGCTCAGCGTGGTTCAGAACACCAAGGTGGGACCATAGCTCCGGCCTTCAATCTGCTACCAGTTCGAACCCTTCTTCAAAATGATCTGCGAGGTAGTTCCTATCTAGAGTTATGAGTTCGTGGATATTTGAGCAGGTTCTCTGGCTGCTCGGCATCTACAGCATTGTCCTCCTCATGCCCGTACGAGAGGTGAATGCCAATTTGCTATCCGGGACTCGGAGTAAACCGCAAGCCGACGCGATCTGTGCGGTCACAGATACCTCCTTGTTCGCCGCAGCCGTACGGTGGATACAGGCAGACCTTACTGCTTCGGAGAAGAGAAAGCGCCCCCTTCGCATTGACCCACGTCCGCTTCTCCCCAGCGCAAAACTGCCCCTTGATGAAAGCGACTTCGGCAGGGCAGATTCTTTAGTCCCCCGTCGCAGAACCGTACTTCAGCGGGTTGAGGGTACCGCAACGAAATGCGCTCACCAAGAAGCGATGTGAGGTCACCGCCATCCCCTCGAGTTTTCCGACTAATTCCGGGACAGAACCGCATCGCACTGGACAGGTCCCGATGACATTTAGAATCTTCCGCTTGATGGCGTTTACCCACTTCATCCACGAGTTCACCGTCCAGCGGTCTGACAGCGGCTGGACAATGATTGAGAAGAACGGGGTTGCCGGAGAAGGGATGTGAGTCCTCACTTTCGAATGCTCCGCCCTAGCGCGATCTGCCGCTCGCTACTTTCCGAAGAGCGCAAGCAAACCGCCGAGGCCGAATAGTGGAATCGAGAGCCAGAGGGGCCCTCCTCCAACCACTGACACCACGCCCCCGACAATGCAGGACCCCGCGAGAATGCCACTCCGCAGGCCTTCAAGGGGGTCGCTGGGCGGCTGCTCGTTGAGGGACTCTTCCAGGTGCGACACCCCCGAGGTCAAAAGCTGCGGAAGCTTCAGCGCTACATCGACGAGCTCCGGAGCACTGCTCAAAAACTCCGAGCCCAGGGCGCGCGGATCAAAGCGCTCGCGGAAAATCTTTCGCACGTGTCGCTGCGAGACGGCCACCACGTCGAGCTCCGGATCAAGCGTACGCCCCACTCCCTCAAATGTGACGAGCGCCTTCACCATCAGCGTCATCTCCACCGGAAAGAAGACGCGGTATCGCCCACCCAGGCTCAGCGATTGCAAAATGACCTCCGCGAGACTGATCGAGCCTTTTTTGCTCCGCATCAGGAAATGGCGCGCCATGTCAGAGACGGCCCGCCGAAACCCCTGCGGGTCGCCCCCCTCGCCGATTCGGGCCATGTCGAGTAGGTATCGCGCCGCGCTCTCCACGTCTCCCCGCACCAGGGCGTAGTAGTAGTAAAGCATGCGCCGCTTCAAATCCGACCGAAAGCGCCCCACCATCCCGAGGTCAATAAATCCGATCCGGAGATCCTGCGGCGTCTCGCCCGGCATGATCTTTATATTTCCCGCGTGCAGATCGGCGTGAAAAAAGCCGTCCTTGTAAAGCATCCGGATAATGGCCGAGGCCCCCAAGTCGATTACGCGATCGCGCTCCGCTGCGGTCAACTGGCGTGCGGCCCCAGACCCCGGGCGCATGCCGCCCAAGTACTCAATCGTGAGGACATCGCCCGTGCTCAACTCGCGGTAGACATCCGGAAACACGACGCCGTCCACGTCCTGAAAGTTGGCCGCGAAAA
>CAZTDC010000528.1:0-2415 GCA_964612165.1 uncultured Salinivenus sp. | reverse complement strand
TTGCCCTCGCGCGGGCCATCGCCATTGAGCCGGACTACATCCTGTACGACGAGCCGACGAGCGGTCTCGACCCGGAAACCTCGAACACGATCAACGACCTCATCAACCAGCTGGCCAATGAACTCAATGTGACCAGCGTCGTCATCACGCACGACATGCACTCGGTGCTCGAAGTAGCGGACCGCGTGGCGTTCCTGCACGGACAGGATCTTGAGTGGGTGGGACCGGTGGAGGATATTCACAGCAGCACGAACCCAAACCTCAATTCGTTCGTGAAGGCGAGCGAGTATAAGATTGGCGCCTCCTCGACGGCGGCCTCTGTCTCTGACCCGTCCGGGTAATCCGGTACAGAGCACGAGCCCGCTCCTCCCTCTCCACCCTCCTCAAATTTAGAGTTCGTTCCCGGGCCGACGTCGGGACTGCGCTGTCGTTTTCCTTTTCTCTGTCGCTTTTCCACATGCAACTGAAATATTCCAACGAACTGAAGGTCGGTGCCGCCATCGTCATCGCCGTCTTGGCGGCCTTTGCCGGCGTTCGGTTCTTCCAAGATGTACCGCTCTTCGGCAGCTCCTATATGATGGAGGCCAAATTCGACAGTGCGGGGGGGCTTGTCGCGGGCAACCCGGTGCGCATGAAGGGCGTCCGGGTCGGCTCGGTAGAGGATGTTACGCTCGATCCCGAGACGCAAACCGTGCGCGTCCGCTTTCAGCTGTCGGAGGGGGTCCGCGTTCCGGAAGAATCGACGGCACAGGTGTCGGGCATCAGCGCCTTCGGCGGCGTGTACCTCAAGATCAACCCCGGTCCCGAGACGAACGACCCGCTCGCGTCCGGAGCCGTACTCGAACCTCCCTCCGAAGGCACGCTCTTCGATCGCGTCACCGAGAAGGCCCCGGCCCTTGCCGACAAGGCCGACAGCACGCTCACTAACGCCAACGCAACGATGAAGCAGCTCAGTCAGGAGCTCCAAAATCCGACCAGCGATCTGCGTAGAACGCTGGTTTCGCTGCGGGAGATGTCCGGCAGCCTCGAGGAGATCACGGAGGCCGAAAAGGACAACATCCGGCAGCTTCTACAGAACCTGGAGGGCGTGACGAGCGACCTGAAGACCTTCACGGGGGAAAACGGCGACTCCCTCGACATGGCTGTGCACCGACTGAACCGGTCGATGAACCGTCTCAATCGAAGCCTCGCCTCCTTCGAGCAGACCTCCGCCACCCTCGACACGATTACGACCAAGTTGAATAAGGGCAAGGGCACTGCCGGTCGACTGATAAACGACCCGAGCCTGTACAACAAGATGGACTCGGCCGCCACCCGTACGAACCGTCTCCTGAAGGATTTTCAGCAGGATCCCGGCCGCTATCTGGACGACATGACGCTCGTGAAGGTGTTTTAACCCGATCACGATCTTCTCGTCATGGCCGACGATCCCTCTTCCCCAACATCCCCCCCGTCGAGCGACGGCGCTTCCTCGTCGTCCTCCGAGGACGACGGCCCGTCGCTGCCCAGTCCCTCATCGCTGGGTCGCCTCCGGACGCTGGTGCTCGACACGGTGTCCCACCACTTCCCCGCCTCCGACGGCGAGGCGTCGAGTGTGGAGGAGCCGCCCAAGCGCACCGGCAGCTATGCCCGGTGGCTTCCGGTCCTGCGCGCGCTGCCGTGGGTATTGGGCGCCCTGTTCGCCCTGTCGTTCGCCTGGGACTTCCCTGGGGTCCAGATCAGCGTGGCGGGCTACTCGATTGTCCTGGACGACCTGCTGCGCTACACGACGGTCAGCGGCCTGATCGGGTTCGGGACGAACTGGCTGGCCATCACGATGCTCTTTCGTCCCCGTGAGCAGCGGCCCATCGTGGGCCAGGGCCTCGTGCCGTCCCAGCGCGAGCGCGTCGCCTTCCGCCTCGCCCAGGCTGTGAGCGACGAACTCATCAACAAGCGCATCATCATGGAAAAGATTCGCGAGAGCGGCCTCGCGGCCCAGTATCGCGATCTCCTGGTGTCCGTGGCCGGGGATGTGGTCACCGACGACGAGGTGCGCCGTGAGTTCAAATCCATGCTCCGGACCATCCTCCGGGACGTGCTCTCGACCCCCGAGGTGCAGGACTACATCGCGGACTTCACCGCCGAGCAGATTGAGCGGAATGCGGATGGGCTTCCGGGCGTGGCCTTTCGCACCTACCGGCTCTTCGGCGAAGAGGACTTCCAGCAGCGCCTGCGAACGGCCGCACGGCGCCTGCCGGAGGCCATCGACCCGCTCCTCGACGAGCTTGATCCGATGCTCGACCGGATCCCGGCTCACCTGGAGCGGCACGGCGACGCCATCGAAGAGCTCCTCACCGAGCTCATCCTCCGTCTCGTGGACACGATCGACATCGAGCGCATCGTGTTCGAAAACGTGCGGGCCTACGACGAGCAGCA
>CAZTDC010000527.1:0-2422 GCA_964612165.1 uncultured Salinivenus sp. | reverse complement strand
ACCTGACGGCCCCAGACGGGCGTTCCCCGTCCGCCCCCGCTGCAGATTATGATATCCGAAACTGTGGGGGACTCACTGCGGATCGACGGGTCCCGACTGCCCCGAATGGTCGAGTGCCCCCAGCTCATCGAGGAGACTCGACAGGGACGGGTCGTGCGCCTCCCCGAACAGCTCGAACGAGACGCCGTCTTCCGCGGACCGGAGGGGCCGGTGCTCTTCGATGACGGGCCGATAGGTCTCGTAGCAGTAGAGGGCCTCGCGCGCCGTCTCGATGTCGACGTCCTCAGGCCGTTCTACACAGTCGATAAGCGAGGTCGGCGAGTGGCGCAGGTGGGCCGGTCGGTCGGCGTCCTCGGGCGGCGGCGGGAGCGTAAAGAAGGCAAGCCGGGCCGGATGAGCGGCACCGTCGGCCTGCAGGGCACACACCACGCGCTTGACGATCGCGTGGCTCACGAGGTGGTCCGGGTGGCCGCTGATGCCGTGGACCGGATACGTGACCACCACGTCGGGCTCGGTCTCGTGGATGGCGCCGGCCACCTCCTCTTCGAGCACGAGCGGATTGAGCTCCGCGAGCTGGCCGTCCGGGTATTCGAGCACGGTGAGCGACGTCAGATCGAGCGCATCCGCAACGTCCTGCATTTCCTCGTACCGCACCTCGCCCATCTCCTCCTTCGAGTACCCCAGCCGGTCGCGCTGGGACGTGGCCTCCCCCCGCGTGAGCGTCAGCAGGTGCACGTCGTGGCCGGTACGGCGCTGACGGGCGAGGGCCGGCGCGGGGCCGAAGCACTCGTCGTCGGGATGCGGAAACACGTACAGGAGGCTTGCCATCAAACGGACGCCGTTTAAGTAGTGGGGAATGGACAGATTGCGCGCGGCTCATCGCCGACTGGAACCAACCCGGCGTGACAGCCGCGTGTTCGGAGGTTGCGTCCCCGCATCAAGGGCTCGGCTCTATTTTTCCTCCTTGGTTGCTTTGATGTAGTCTTCGACCTGTCGTTCGAGCACCCGGAGCGGGATGGAGCCGTTCTCGAGGATGACGTCGTGAAACTCGCGCAGGTCGAACTGATCCCCGAGTTGCTCTTCGGCCCGCCGGCGCAGAGCGCGGATTTTGAGTTCCCCCATCTTGTAGGCGAGGGCCTGGCCCGGCCACGCGATGTAGCGGTCCACTTCGTTCTTGACGTTCGTTTCGGTGAGGGCGGAGTTTTCGAGCATGTAGTCGATGGCCCGCTGGCGCGACCAGCCCATGTCGTGCATGCCGGTGTCCACCACCAGCCGGAGGGCGCGCCACATCTCGTAGGAGAGGCGGCCGAAGTTGCTGTACGGGTCCTCGTAGAAGCCCGCTTCCAGCCCCAGCCGTTCGGCGTAGAGGGCCCACCCCTCCACGAACGCCGTGAAGTTGGTGTGGCGGCGGAACGAGGGCAGCCCTTCCAGCTCCTGCTGCAGCGCAATCTGGAGGTGATGGCCGGGCACGGCCTCGTGCAGCGACAGGGCCTGGATCTCGTAGAGGGGGCGGCTGGGTAGGTCGTGCGTGTTCACGTAGTAGAAGCCGGCCCGCGTCCCGTCGCCCGCCGGGCGCTGGTAGTAGGCCGTCGTGGTGCGGGGGGCGATGTAGTCGGGCACCTCTCGGATGCCGTACGACATGCGCGGCAGCGTCTCGAAGAGTTTCGGCAGCTTGCCGTCCATGCGCTTGAGGACGTGGGACGTCTTTTCCAGCAGTGCCTTGGCCGAGTCGGCGTAGAACTGATCGTCGGTGCGCAGGAACTCGACAAAGCCATCGAAATCGTCCCCGTATCCTTCCTGCTCGACGATCTCCATCATTTCCTTGCGGATGCGCTGCACTTCCTCTCGTCCCGTCTCGTGAATCTCCTCCGGCGTGCGGTCGAGGGTGGTGTAGTAGCGGACCTTGTGCTCGTAATACGCCTCCCCGTTCGGCAGCGTCGCGGCCGCAATGGTGTCCCGGGCATTGGGAATGTACGTGTCGGTCATGAACGCGAGGAAGGCCTCGTAGCCCGGCACGACGGACGTGTCGATGGCTGCCGCCCCCGCCTCGCGCAAACGGGACCGATCGCTCTCGGAAATGCGATCCGGAACGTCCTCGAACGGCTCGTAGAGCCGGCTCTCTGTCGGGTCGTCGACGATCTGTGGGCGAATCGTTTCCGGCGCGCCGTCGAGCACGACCTTCGGGAGCGTGTAGCCCTCGTCCAGCCCCGTCTGCATGAGGTCGATGTGCTGAGTCGCGTAGCGCTCAAAGGCGTTCAGTCGCGAGATGTAATCCTCGTAGTCCGCGACCGTGTTGAGGGGCATCCGGTCGCCCAGCTGCGGAAAGGAGACGTGGAAGCCGGAGCGGTTCGTAATCGGAATCAGGTAGTCGCGCACCTCCCCCTCGGCAATCCGGCGCTCCCGCACCCGCTCGAAGAGGTCG
>CAZTDC010000526.1:0-2424 GCA_964612165.1 uncultured Salinivenus sp. | reverse complement strand
TCCACGCGCTCCAGCATCATCATCGCCTCGGCCGCGGCGGTCGCCTCGTCGAGCATCGAGGCGTTGGCGATCTCCATGCCCGTGAGGTCGATCGTCATGTCCTGGAAGTTAAGGAGTGCCTCCAGGCGGCCCTGCGCAATCTCGGCCTGGTAGGGCGTGTACTGCGTGTACCAGGCCGGGTCCTCCAGAATGTTGCGCTGGATGACGGGCGGGGTGTGGGTGCCGTGGTATCCCATCCCGATGAACGACCGCCAGTTGTCGTTCTCGTCGGCCCGCTCGTCGGCCTCGTCGAGCACCTGTTGCTCGGTGAGGGCAGGGGGAAGGTCGAGCGGACGGTCGGTCCGGATCGAGTCGGGGATGGTCGCGTCGATGAGGGCATCGAGCGACTCATAACCGAGCGTGTCGAGCATCGCGTCCACGTCGGCCTCGTCGGGGCCGATGTGGCGCGCGGCGAACGTGTCGGTAAACGAAAGGTCAATGGACATCTGCGGGAAAGACGTTGGGTCAGAAGGAGATCGCCGGAGAAGTATATCCGCGCAGTATGGTGTATGCTATGGGGGGCGCGAGGTTGTGACGGATTGCTGAAAAGATTGAAACAGACGACGGACTGAGTGCCCCCATGACCGGGTTCTCCGCGTTCACGCTGATCTCGGCCATTCGGAAGGAACCGAGGTCACTGGAGACTGGCAGTTAGCGACTGAGGCGGCTTGGACTGAACCAAGCGGTCAAGCCCAAAGCTTGACGCGTGACAAGGCCCCCGGTACAGGCATCTGACTTCGTTTTCCGAAAACTCGGAATGACAGTCTGCCGATCCATTTCCCTGAGATTGACCCCAAAGAAAAGAGAACGTTCGTCGATCTGAGAAAAGGTACCAAGTGGATGAGACCCCTTCCGGGTTCTGGGGTCGTGCTTCTCTCGAACCGAGGAGCCCACCACCGAACTGAACTCGTGATCTTCGACCCAGGCTACATCTTCTGATGGGAATACTACTCTGGCTCTTATTCGGACTCATTGCGGGCGTGATTGCAAAAGTGTTGATGCCTGGGGACGACCCCGGCGGATTTTTCGTGACCATACTCATCGGAATTGTTAGGGCCTTCCTCGGAGGGTGGCTGGGAAGCCTGCTCCTTGACGTCGGGATCTCCGGCTTTAATATTTCGAGCTTTCTGGTCGCCGTTGCGGGAGCAATCCTGCTATTGGTGATCTACAGGGCCGTGACGTAGCCGCCGTGGGTTCCCGTGTGAAGGGGCCTTACTCGACGGGATGGGGCGGCTCCAGGGAGGGAAGTTCGTCGCGGGCGGCGTCGCCGGCAATGCGCCGGGCAAGGAACCGGCGAATGCGGTGCAGTCCCCACACGGGGCACCCCCAAAAGCGGAGCTCATACCGCAGCGCTCCCTGCGAGGTCGTCACCTCCACGCGGAAGCCGAGCTCGCACTTCTGTTCGCCGACGTGGAAAAGGGCCCAGAAGGGATCGCCGAGGTGGGCCAGCAGTCGCTCGACGGCGGCCTGATCCGCGACGCGCATCGACACGTAGCCCTGGAACCGGCCGGCCTCCGCGTCGCCCGGGCGGGCCGCCTCCGTCTCGACGCCGTCCAGTGCGTCCAGGCGGGCGCGGAGGGTTTGTAGTTCGTCGGTGGCAGACGATTGGGACATCGCATGATGGAGGGACGAGGCAGGACACGGCTCCCATTACGCACGGTCGGAGCAGAGGACCGTTCGGTGCGGCTCGCGATTTTGAGGATGGGCGGTCCTATTACTATTTCGTTGACGGCGACCGGGAGGGAAGCGACGAACGGTTCCCCATCGCGTCCGTCGAAGAACGACGGTCGCCCGCCTTCTTTCGTTTGCGTCAGCGTTTTCCCCCGATGACGGATCGTCCTGAGTCGTCCTCCCGCTCCTCCACCAATCTCACGGGCCGAGAGCAGAAGATCGCCGAACGCGTCCGGCGGTCGCTGCACCTCTCGCCCTCAATGTCGCTGGACGAGGTGGCGGACCAGTTTCGGCACAGCGCGGCGTGGCGGCGGGAGCGGCTGGGCCTGGTGAGCGAGGAGGTGCGCGACGGGGTGTGGCAGGCGATCCGTCCGCTTCTTCGCTCCGTATGGGGACGGGTGTGGGCCGGCTGGACGTGGCTGCGAGAGAACGACCCCATTGACCCCTCACTCGACGCTGAAGACGAACGGGAGAGGGAAAAATAGGGAGCGAATCGCCGCCTCGGGAGGCCTCGGCGGCCCGTGCCCAACGAAGCAATTGGTCTGCAAGGGAGCTCTCCTGAAGCGTCAATCAGCAAATCGTCCCGTCGTCCTCCACGTAGCAGGCGTCGGACTGAAATCGGTCCCAGTCGGCCATCAGGTCGCGCAGGTGATCGAGGTGGTCGCGCAGGGCCTCGTCTCCGGTAACAACCTCGCCGTCGTCGCGGAGGGCCGG
>CAZTDC010000525.1:0-2425 GCA_964612165.1 uncultured Salinivenus sp. | reverse complement strand
CCGCTCACGTTCAACGAGGACAACCTGGAGTGGCTCTTGAGCCGGCTCCGGGCCATCGATCACGTCGAGCTCATTCGCTTCGGGTCGCGCATGCCGGTGAAGCTGCCCTACCGCATTACCGACGACCTGTGCGAGCTGCTAGAGAAATATCATCCGATCTGGATCAATACGCACTTCAATCATCCGAAGGAGTTGACCGACGACGCAGCGGCGGCCGTCGACCGGCTCAAGCAGGCGGGTGTCCCGGTGGGAAATCAGACTGTCCTTCTGCGGGGCATTAACGACGATACCGAGACGATGAAGACCTTGAATGAGGGGCTCGTCCGGATGCGGGTGCGACCGTACTACCTGTATCAGGCCCAGATCATCGGGGGCACGGCGCACCTCCGCACGCCCATCGAGGTAGGCATGCACGTGATGCGACGGCTCCGAGGGCGCACTTCGGGCTTTGCGATCCCGACCTACGTCCTCGACACCCCCCACGGCAAGGTCCCCCTCAACCGCAGCTACGTGAAGGGGCGAGCGGGCGACCACGTGCTTATGGAAACCTACGACGGCACGCTCTGGGCCGAGCCCAACCCGATTCCCGAGGGAATGGACGTCCCGGTTCAGCTGCCGACGGTGACGCTCCCCGAGGAGGTGGACAGAATCCCGATTGAAACGACGGACGCCAGGCCAGAAACATCCGCTCGCACGGCGAAAACGACCTCGGAGCCACTTGAGACGGTTGAGGGCTGAACGTTAGGGCAGTTCAGGAGCACGCAGTGGGGATCTCAGCTATCGTGGGCGGCTACCTTCGTTTTGAAGGCGTCTCTCAGGATTCCTGCACGCCGAATTCGTCCTTGGTCGTTGCGCCCGATCACCGGACAGTGTGATCTTCCTGGCTACCGGTTTGAATGTGGATCATTGCTCGCCGGTGAAGCTCCCTAAGGCGGTCAAGTCATCCTGAACGACGAGAAGCGAAGTGAAGGATCTCTTCGAACGCAGCGGCAACGGATCCTGAAGCGACCCTCCTTCTCCATCGTTTCCGCTCCTCACAAGGAGAATCACTCTGAAAGTACTTCCTCGCTGCGAATCCGAGATTCCCTCGCTCAGGGCGCTTCAGTCGTGGCAATCTAAATTGCATGGCTCCCTCAGAATGACTTGACTTCCCGGATGGGTAAGCAATTTGGAGGTTCACCGGCTGATGACGAAAACGGTCCGGTAGGTAGGTGATCTTCACTATCTTTCGATCCCCTACGGCGGCGCAGGCGCGCTCATTTGTTGACATTAATGCCGGATCGGGATACCTTCAAATTTGATCCGACCCCTCTCCCGACCGGGTCACACGGCCCTTTTCACGTCGCATGATTCGCATTCTTCTCGTTCTTCTCGCCGTACTGGTCGCCGCCCTTGCCTTTGTTTTCGACCAGCCGTGGCTCTACGTGGCAGCCAGCGTTCCGCTCATCGGAGCGCTCGGACTGTTGGGCTGGCAGCTGTGGGATGCGTTCCAGCGCCAGCAGAGCCCTGAAGCGCAGCCGTCGCCGGACGCTGAGGGCGAGGAGCCTGAGGACCTCGGTGTGATGGACGTACGGCCCCAGGAGCAGGATGGACAAGACAACGGCTCGGCGCCAACGGAGTCCCCGGATTCGTCTGCCTCGATCGAGAGCGAGGCGAGTTCCCAGGGGAACGTGACGGCAGGGGGCGACGCGGCCTCACAGACGGAGCCCCATCCCGCGTTGGATCCGGCTCAGGAGCCTGCAGAGACAGAAACAGCCGTGGAGGCGGAGTCTGAATCCGGTGCGTCCGTGGCGTCGGAGGATCGGCCGGTGCTTGCGCCGTTCCTTGAATCGCTTCGGGCGGCGCTCGGCGCCCAGACGGTGTGTCTGCTCGTGCAGGAAGAGGTGGTGCTGGAGTATCGGATCGAGGCCCTTGCCAGTGTCGAGACCGACGTGCAGGACGCGGGCACGTTTGAGACGCGCTCGCCCCTGCTCACGGCGACCATGTCGCGCCAGCCCGTCACCGTGCGGAAACTGGAGGGAGCCGACGACCGGGCCGATCTGGGCTTTTACGACGCCCCGCCGGCCATCAATCAGGTCGCCGTCGCGCCTGTGGAACAGCCCGATGCGCCGGCCACGATCTTCTTGCTGGCAGACGGGACGGCCGAGACCGACCTGACTACCTCCAAGGCCCGATCCCTGCTCGAACGCTTTGCGGACACGATCGGCCTCCTGCGCGAGACGGACGAGGAAGATCCGCCGTCTTTTGAGAACACATCTTCTGCCGACGGGGAGGACGCCCCGGTGGCATCGCCGAAGAGCGAGGATGAGTCGTCCGATCAGCCGCGTCCGCGCCGCGAGATCATTGCTGAGGAGATGGAGGCCGCCGACGCCGGCAACGAAGACCTGGCGCTCGTGCTCGTGCACCTGAATCGGGCCGAGTCCAT
>CAZTDC010000524.1:0-2432 GCA_964612165.1 uncultured Salinivenus sp. | reverse complement strand
AGGACCGCCTCCGCAACTTCGAACCGCCGGTGGACGGCTACGAGATCATGGAGACGCTCGGCATCGAGGAGGGGGTGGCGGTCGGCATCGCCAAGACGTGGATCCGCGAGGCCATCCTCGACGGCGAGATTTCCAACGAGCACGACGCGGCGTTCGATTACCTCATGGAGATCAAGGACGAGGCCCTGCGCCGGGGGGAGCTCTTCGAAACGATGCAGGCCCGGCTGGAGGGCCGGGAGAACCGCGCGCTGGGGGCGATCAAGGAGGTCGTGTTTGAGAGCCCGGATTTGCCGGCAGATTGGGACGCGGCGCTGGACATGCTGGAAGGGGTGAAGGAAGAGGTGCTCACCGAGGAGGAGTCCGGCGATGAGGCGGCCGAACAGTAACTTTCGGCCAGGCCTCTCTGGTTGGTCCCCTCGTCTTCCCGCCCGAAATAAGCGAAATACACAACCACAGGCATCGGACCCACCACGCGATGAGGGGAGATTCAGCGCGTAGCGGCAGTGATTACGGCTGTATTTCATTCCGCCTCGTCCATACATTGGCCTCCGCACCGCCTTTCGAAACGCTCGTCCGAGTTGGGCCCATGAAGACGCTGTTCTACTACCTCGTGGCGGCACTCGTCCGCGTGACGAGTTGGTTCATGTTTAGTCGAATCGAGGTGCGCGGGCTCGACCGCGTGTCGTGGGACGAGCCCTGCATTCTGTCGCCTAACCACCAGAATGCGTTCCTGGACGCCCTGCTTGTGGGGAGCACGGCGCCGGTGCCGCTCACCTTCCCGAGCCGGGCGTCCGTCTTTGGCACGCCGTTCGACTGGGTTCTGGACGCCCTGCACATGGTCCCCATCTACCGACGACGCGACGGGTTCGACAAACTCAAAGAAACACGAGATGTCCTCGCCGAGCAGCGGGAGCAACTCCGAGAGGGTCAGTCCCTGGTTCTGTTCTCTGAAACGGAGCATGCGCACACCTACTACCTGCGCTCGCTAAGCCGCGGGAGCGCCCGGCTGGCCCTCAACACCCAGCAGGAGACCGACCGGACCGTTCAACTTGTTCCCGTCGGAATCAACTACTACCACCTCTGCCAGCCCGGCTTCAAGGTCTCCATCGTCTTTGGCGAGCCTCTCCGGGCCACCGAGTACGCGGAGCGCGATCGAGACAGTGACGCCGTGCGCGTAAATGAGCTTCGCGACGACCTGACGGCGGCGATGAAAGACTGCATGCTCGTGCCCGAGAAGACCGACGACTACCACGAGCAGGTCGACCGCATCAATCGACAGAATGAACACCTTCCCTTTCCGGAAATGAAGGAGGCCCTCCAGCGCCCGGACGATCTGGCGCCGAAGGGCGAGCATCGCCCGTGGCTGGAAACGCTGGGCCGGGGGCTCAACGTCTTGAATGCGGGTCCGCAGTGGCTGGTGAGCACGCTGATGCGCTGGGTGGACGAGCCGCCCTTCACCGCCTCGCTCAAGTTTGCCGTCGGCATGTTCGGCCTGCCCCTCTGGTGGATCGGGCTGTTTGCTCTTGTGGGGGGACTCGTCAGCTGGACGGTTGGGGCGATGGTGGTGACAGTGGCCGGGGGAACGATGCTTCTCCACATCTTTCTCGTCCGCCTCTCAAATCCGCCGCATCCGTCGGTTGACTGAATTTGTTTGGAACGAAAAGCGAAAGGGGAGCGATCTCGAAGGTGGCGGGGCTCTGAAGCCTGCACGATGAGCTTCGGCATCCGGTTAGCGTTTTGGATGTCAGATGGCCGATGCGATTTATACCGCCTCCTCTTCCTGAACCGATTGGATGGTACACAGGGCGTACAGCCGCGACACGGTCCGGTCGAACTTTTCGGCGACGGCCTGCGCCACTCCGTCGTGCTGATCGGGATCAAACCACGCCTCGGGTGATCGCTCGGCAGTGAAGTACAGCGTCGGCGCGTCCTCGCGCAGATAGAGCGCGTCAACGACGCGGAGCACCCGCAAGGCATCGTCAGTTCCGGCAATGGCGATGTCCTCGATAAAGAAGTGATCGAGGTCGGTCAGGTCGCTGATCAGTTGGCTGTGGGCGACCTCCGTCGTTGCCTGACGGAAGTCCGCGAAGGCCAGCCAGCGGGAGGCATCCGACACGTCGTCGCGAACCTGCTGCATTGCAGGCCGGGTCTGGTCGGATGGGCCGATCCATCCCTGACCAGGCTGTTGTATGTCCCGGGTCCGTCGGTAATCCGTCCCACCCACGAATACGACGTCGTACTGGTCTTGAAACTCCCGCCGGAGAAACCGCCGGAAGCGGCCGTTGCTGAACTGGCCGGAGAGGTACTGATCGGGTTCCACGTTGCTCGTGGCGAAGAGGCGCACGCCCCGGTCGGCGAGTGTCTTCATCACCTGAACGAGGCGCATCTCGTTGGCGGGATCGTCGATCTCCACCTCGTCGAGGCAGCAGACC
>CAZTDC010000523.1:0-2443 GCA_964612165.1 uncultured Salinivenus sp. | reverse complement strand
AGGTGCTGCTTCTCGATGAGGAGCAGACCATCATTGGCGGTCTCTACTCGACCGACTTCACCACAAGTCGCCGTGGGATTCCCGTTCTCAAAGATCTTCCGCCCTGGTTCTTCGGCCTCCGATACGTGTTTGGGCGAGAGGTGAAGACCATCGCCCGCCGAGAGCTCGTCATTGTGCTTCAGGCGCAGGTGATTGATCCGGTGACCGTCCGGGCGAATCGCACCCTGCCGAAGGATCTGTTGGAGGAGCGGCGCCGAGAAGTGGAGGAGCGGATTCAGAACTTCAGCCCGGAGGTGCGCGAGAAGTATTCCCCCGAGAAAGTACTGCCGTCGATGCAGGATGAGGGGAAATAGGTCCGCCGATGAACCGAATGTCGTTCCATTCGACCCTGCCTGGCATCCGTCCCGCTTCGGGATGGATGCTGGGCGGGTTCGTTTGTGGCCACACGGCGCTGTTGGTTGCGGTGCACTCGCCGATGTTTTCACGATCGATAGGAGGCCCCCTCCGGGAGATGACGGCGGGATGGGTGTCGCAGGAGTTGGCGGCCACGCTCCTTATGGTGATCGTCCTGCTGGGCGGTCTGCTGTCGGGCATCGGGACGCTGCGGGCTCGTGACCTGGGACTGCCGACGGGATGGAGCGGAGGATGGAAGCTGTTGAATGCCGTATTGGTTGCGTATTTGCTGTGGGGCCTCGCGCAGCTTCTGGTCGTGGGTACCGGGCTGCTCGGACTCACGGACGTAGCCGCCAATCCGGCGTGGATGCAGCCCCTTCGGCCCTCGCTTGTCGGGGCCTCGGTCCTGACGGTGATCGCGGGGGCAGCGCTCGAAGAAGTGATGTATCGCGGATTTCTCTTCGTGCACCTGCTTCTGGCGCTCCGCCGCTGGGGGGTTGAGAGGACCCGCTGGCAGATGGGCGGAGCCCTCGCTGGATCGCAGTTCTTCTTCGGTCTGAACCACATTCCCGTGGGACTTGACGCTGGATTCAGCGACAGTGTACTGGTCCTATACGTGCTTCAGGTAACCCTGGTGGGGGTCCTGTTCGCCGTTCTCTTTATGCAAACAAATAACCTCTTTCTCGTCATCGGTGTGCACGCCCTCATCAATGCCCCCGTGCTGCCCTTCGTCGCGGGTGTTGACGGGCCGTTCCTCGTCCTCCTGCTCGCACTCGGGCTTATGCTGGGATATCCCTTGCTGGAGCGCGTGCAAATGCTCGTTTTCGGGGACCGACGTTTTCATTCCCTTTCCCCCTCCCCTTCCGACCGCTCCGTCGGCGGCCAAAACTAACTTCACGTGCCATGAGACCCGTACTGTTCTTCCCCCTTCTTCTCCTCGCTTTCTATCCCCCTTGTGCGTCGGGCCAGAGTCGGTTGGCCACCGCCTCTACTGACCCGGTGCGGCTCGTTGAGATTATTGGCCCACAGACGCTGACCGCCGGGATGGTCGTCCACTTCCGAGCTCGTGCGATCGAGGGAGCAGCACAGCCCGTAAACTACCGTTGGGACCTGGGAGACGGGACGGAGTCGATCGGCTCTCTCGTTTCGCATGTCTATTCAGCGCCAGGACGCTACACACTGACCGTGATCGCACGAAATGAGACCAGTGCCGACACGCTGCAGACGCAGGTTCGTGTATTGCCGCCTGTGCTCGAAAGCGTAGATCCAGAAGTGGAGGCAGGAGAAGAGCCGGAATTGGAGCGCGTGGCGTCGACGGTACAAACGCGACCGGTTCGACACTCTGTCTCGCAATCGTTGCTGTTTGGATCCGGAGGCATTTCCCCCGAAAACGGAGGGTACACCTGGGTGCTCGGAACGGATTTGTGGCCGGAGCGAGCGCAGGAGCGGATGCGGATCTATCGTCTGCAGGGGTTCCGCGCAGACATCGTTGAGGACATCAGTGGACGGGGAAGTTCCGCTCATCGCATCGTCGCCGGGCAATTCACGACACCCGACGAGGCCCTCGCAGCTCGCCCCTGGCTGCCGAAAGAGGCGACGGGCGTGTGGCTGCTCCCCCTTTCCAGAGCGGCCGACTGATGCGGAACGAGAACACATCCTCAGCTCCTCTAAACAACCGCTCACACCCCGACCGCCAAATAAGCGTTGCGGGATAAAACCCTCGGCAAGGCCAAAACTTATTGCAGCCGCCAATTCGCTTCCCTACCTTTTCCCACCCGCCTCATTGGTCGTTGCGATCACAGCCTCATGCGTACGCGCTCCATCGTCCCGTTACTCCTCCTAGCTGGGCTCCTGGGTCTGGGCCAAACTGGTTGTACCCAGGAAGCAACGGGGGGCCCAACTGGGACCGAGACCGCTGTCGTTCTGCAAGAGAGTAACGCATCACAGTCGGCGGCTCCCGACACGGCAGAAGCACCCCCGGCCCCTACGCTGAAAGAGGTCGGGAACACAGCGCGCAACTTTGGCCTCCGGGTCCTCGCGGCCGTGCTCG
>CAZTDC010000522.1:0-2460 GCA_964612165.1 uncultured Salinivenus sp. | reverse complement strand
TGCTGAATCCGGCCGCGGATGCTTCGGAAGTGCTCGCCCGGAGACGAGTTCACGTAGGTGAGCCCTGCGCGTTCGGTGAGGGCGTCGGCCCGCCGCAGGTAGCCGAGGTCGTTGATTTCGAAGCCGGGGGACGTGGCCGAGACCGAGGCGTCCCACCGCCAGGTGCCTTGGAGCTTGTCGAGGGCCGCGCGGGCCGTCCAGCCCGACAGGTGTGTACGGGTCGAATCGAACGACAGGTGGTCGGCGTCCGGGCGCTGGAAATAGTGCGTAGGCGACTGCTGAGTGGTGCGAAGGGCCGTTTGGGAGCCGCGCACCTGACTGCCGTACACGGCACCGCTCACCTCGTAGGTTTCGTCGGCGAACCGGTGCCGTCCGTCTACGCCCCCGGCATAGGCGGCGCGGTGCATGTGCTGCAGCCGCGACGAGAGCCCGGAGCGATTGGTGGTGGTGAGGATGCCGCCGACGGTGCTTCGGCCGTCCCGCAGGTTCTTGCGGGCGCGGGCCACGCCGTAGTTGGTCGTGGGCTCGATGAGCGCGTCGTCTCGGTTTCCGTTCTCGTCGACGTAGGAAGCGTGCTCCGGCGCCGTTACGGCCTCGAGCATGCCAATCTCCCAGCCGCCGCTGGTGCGCCCCGTCATCTTGCCGGCGCCGAGGATCGTGGTGCGATCCGGCACGTCGGCGTGGACGGCGTCGTTCGGAGTAGAGCCTTGCGGCGTGCGCCCGATGCGACGCGAGTAAAAGAGGCGCGGTCCCTGCACGGAGAAGAGGTCGGCGCCCTCGACGAAGAAGGGTCGCTTTTCAGGAAAGAAGGTCTCGAAGGCCGAGAGGTTGAGCTTTGACGGATCGGCCTCCACCTGGCCGAAGGTGGGATTGATCGTAGCCTGGAGGGAGAGGTTGGGCGTGATGTCGTAGTCGATGTCCCCGCCGACCATGCCCGACCACGCGGTGGCACTCGCGAAGGGATCTGACGGATCGACGTCCTCACGAGTGGCGCGTGCGGTGGCGAAGGGTTCGATCTCGAGGTTCGAGGTGGCCGACAGGTTTCGCAGGCCCCGAAGCGCCCCGAACCGCGAGACGAGCTGGGCGGCCTGTGGATCCAGTGGACTCCAGCTCACCCGCTCGTCGTACCGGGCGATGTCGCGCATGAAGTTGAGGCCCCACGTGGCCGATTCGTTGTTCGGCACCGGATCGAACTGCAGCTGGCTGAGCGGAATGCGGATTTCGGCCACCCAGCCCAGCGAATCGACGCGTGCCTCTGCGCTCCAGACCGCGTCCCAGTCCGCATCTTCGTTCGTCCCGTCGGAGAAGAAGGCGTCGAATCGGCTACCGGTCGGGGTAACCCCGAAAGAGAAGGCCGTTCGGTCGTCGTTGTAGCTGTCGAGGAAAACGAAGAACCGGTCGGAGTAGCCGAACTGGTCGCGCCGAGCCGTCTGGGCGACCACCGAGTCGGGGTCGTCCATCATGCGAGCGCCGATGTAGAGGGCCGACTCGTCGTAGACGATGCGGACGCGTGTGGGACGGCTCGCTTCCGCGCCGGGATTGGGCTTGAACTGTGTAAAGCGGGTGGCCGTGCCCGCCGTCGTCCAGGCCTGCTCCGTGAGCCGGCCGTCGATTGTAGGGGCCTGTTCGACCCGGGTGGCACGGAGCTGGTACGCCTGAGCGGGCCGGCGGGCCGAGTCGCCCTCCGCCACGGATCGGGCCGTTCCCGGGCGGGCAGTTCCGAAGGCCGACTCCAAAGAGAACAGAAGGAGGAAGAGGAGAAAGCAGAAGAGGAGGCGCTCGCGCATGGCGGATCGAGTCCGGTCAATGGGTAAGAATGCCGACGAGGCATCCACACCAGACAGCCCCATCCGCGCATTGGTTGCAGGCGACAATGAAGTTAGATCAAAAGGCGGACGGGTCGGTTGTCGATTTGGTGGGGGCTCGCTTCCTTCTACGAAACGGACCGGTAGGCCCCGATCCTCCGCTACAGATCGCCCAGTTGTCATGACTACTGCTCCTTCGCTCCCCGACTGGGATCGCGCCGTTGTCAAGGTCGGCAGTGCCCTCGTCGCGCCGGACGACAGCGGCTGCAGTACCACCCACCTCCTGCCCATCGCGCGGTTTATCATCGAAAGCCGGCGGCAGGGGAAAGAGGTGATTGTCGTCTCCTCGGGGGCCGTGGCCGCCGGGCTCGCCGAACAGGGGCGGAGCGGCCCGGGGACCGGCCTCACGATTCCCGAGCGACAGGCCCTCGCCGCCATCGGCCAGCCGTTGCTCATGGCCCACTGGCGCCGCCTCTTCGATGTGCCCTGTGCGCAGGTGCTGCTCACGTACGATGACCTGCAGCGCCGGTCGCGCTTCGTGAACGCGAAGAACACGATTCGGGAGCTGTTGGATGTCGGCACCCTGCCCATCGTCAATGAGAACGACACGGTAGCCACCGAGGAGCTGCAGGTGGGCGACAACGACAACCTCGCC
>CAZTDC010000521.1:0-2470 GCA_964612165.1 uncultured Salinivenus sp. | reverse complement strand
CAAACAGGGGAACGGCGAGAAAGACAAACAGGACCCCCGTTAGGTTCATAAGGAGGATCAATGCGTTCATCTGTGGACTCGACCAGGGGGCGTGTCCCCCGAACCCTGCCGTGGTAATCGCCTCGATCACCACCTGCAATGCCTGAATGTAGAGCACCGACTGATCCTCATATACCTGCATGCCCCACTGGTACACGAAGGTATAGGTCAGGAGCGTCGCCGCTACAACGCCAACGCCCGCCGCGACCCGTCGCTGCCAGTCGTTCATGTCTGCGTTGCTTGTGCCTTGATGCAGTGCCCAATTCCGTTTCTCAGGTCCGTTCAGGGCGGCCCGAACCCCGGCTTCGATCGGAAGAGCGGTCCCCGCCGATGGCTTCATTCTTCCCCGACGCTTCTATGCGGGAAGGGGGGGCTGGGAATAGACGCCTTACGAGGGCTGTTCTTTCCCCTTGAAGAGTCGATGCGCGGTCTGAATATCGTCCTGGGGGCCGATAAAGACGATCTCGTCGCCCTCGCGGATTTCGGTCTCGCCCCGGGGCACGACGAACGTGCCGTCCCGCAGAATGGCCGCTACGACACACTGCTCCGGCACGTTGATGTTTTGAATCTGTTGTCCGACCACCGGGCTGTCTGCCGGCACGACCATGTCGATGAGGCTCGCCACGCCACTCTCAATCTCGAACAGATCCGCGACCTGCGGCCGGTCCAGGTAATTTTCCACCATGGCCGCCGTGGCGTAGGGCGCGCTGATGCAGGTAATGCCGCTGTCCTCCAGGAGCGAGACGTAGTCGGGATCCCGTGCGATGGCGATCACTCGGTCGATCCCCAGGCGCTTGGCCTGGAGGGCCACGATGGTGTTGCGCTCGTCATTGCTGGTGGCGGCAATGGCCACGTCCATCTTGTGGGGCTCCACCTGCTCCAGGAGGTCCTGCTTCGTCCCGTCGCCCTGAAAGATGGGTACGTTGTAGCGCTGCCCCAGCTCCTCACAGCGCTCGGCGTCCTGCTCGACAAAGGTAATCTGGTACTCCGAGGAGCGAAAGACCATTCGAAATTCGTCTTGCTTGAGGAGGCGGTCGGCAATGTTGGCGCCCTGGCTTCCGCCCCCGACGATGAGTACGTTCATGTGTGGCCTCCAGTAGGCTTGAATTCGAAGTTTTGCGTCGCGAAGAAGCGCCGGGATGGCGGACAGCTCCTCGCGGTTTTCCGGTTGCAGCAGGTACAGCACGCCCCCAACGAGGGTCAGGCCCCCGCCCAGCAGCAGGCTGCGCGGCTCCAGCGTGGGCACAAAAAACCAGCACGAAACGGCCCCGAGGATGGGCGCGAGCGGGTACAGCGCCACCTTGAACGGGCGCCGCAGGTTCGGCATGCGCCGCCGCAGGCCAATCGCCGTGGTGTTCACGATCCCGATGGCCACCAGGTACCCGAAGCTGCTGACCGACGCGAGAAACCGCACCACGCCCAGTCCGCTGAGCACGACCACCAGCCCGGCACAGATGTACAGCGAGATGTGCGGCGTTTTGTACGTCGAATGCAGGCGGGCGAAGAACTCGGGAAAGTGCCCGTCGCGCCCCAGCGCAAAGAGCACGCGCGAACTGGCGCCCAGCGTCACACTGAACGCCGAGAGGCTGGCCATAATGGTGGCGATGATGCCGGCCCACCGACCCCACCCGCCGAAGAGGTAGTCGGCGATGAAGATGAACGGCGTGCTCGTCTGGGCCAATTCCTCGTACGATACGGCCCCCATCATCACCCACAGAATCAACACGTAAATGGCGATGCCCACCCCGAGCGTGATGAGAATGGCCCGCGGGATCGTCCGCGCCGGATCGATGATCTCCTCCGCCGCTACGGTGATGAGGTCGAAGCCCACGTACGAGATGTAGATGAGCCCCATCGTGGGGACGAGCGGCCCAAGCCCCATCGGCGCAAACGGTTCCAGGTTGGCCGGCTCCACCTGGAAGGCGCCCAGCACCCCCACCCCGATCAGGATGACGAGCTCCACCACGTTCATCACCGTGATGACCTGGAGGGCCTCGGCCTGTCCCCGCACGTTGGTGGCGGTGAAGAGCACCGTCGTGGCCAGCACGATCAGGAAGACGCTCGCCCCGGGCCAGAAGTACGTCTGGATGGTAAGGGCGAAGATGACTGCGTAGAGGGCGCAGGCCAGCGTGTTGCCGATCCAAAAGAACCAGCCCGTCAGGAAGGCAATCGGGGACGGCAGAATCCGGTTGGCGAACGAATACCCCCCGCCAGCGATGGGAATGGCGGCCCCGAGTTCGCTGTAGGTGAGGGCCGTAAACAGCGTGAGGAGGCCCATCGCCAGGTACGCCACGATGCCGAGCGGCCCGATCGCTCCGGCCACTTCGCTGGGCAATGCGAACACACCGGGGCCCATCATGGCCCCGATGCCGATCATCACGGCCATGAAGAGGCCGACGTTGCGCTTGAAGCCGGACGGTTCGGCCACGGG
>CAZTDC010000520.1:0-2474 GCA_964612165.1 uncultured Salinivenus sp. | reverse complement strand
GGCACGGCCATTGAGCGAGCGGCTCGCGACTTTGAGGGCGCGGTCGGCGACGTGCGCGTGACGTACCCAGAAGCGGAGAGTGTGGAACGCGCGGCCCTCGTGGGGCTGGGGCCGGCGGCTGAACTCGACGCCGAGGCGCTCCGCACGGCTGCGGCGGCCGGTAGCGACGCGGCTCAAGAACACGAGGCTGAGACCGTGGTCTGTCTGCTACCCGCGGAGGGCGACCTCGACGACGACACGGTTGCCCAGGGCCTGGTCGAAGGCATTCTGCTCGGAGCCTACGACTACCGACGCTACAAGACCGACGACGGCTTTGCTGGACCATCGAGCCTCGTCATTCACGTTGGCGACGAGTACGATGCCGAGGCTGTACAGGAAGGCACTGACCGCGGACGGGACTTGGCGGCGGCGACCTGCACGGCCCGCGACCTCGTGAACCGCTCTCCGAACGACAAGACCGCTGAGGCCTTTGCCGAGACGGTGGCCGAATCGGGAGCGGCGCATGGCTACGACGTGGACGTGTGGGACGAAGATCGCATCCGCGAGGAAGAGATGGGCGGCCTCCTGGCCGTCAATCAGGGCAGCTTCGACCCGCCGACCTTTTCCATCCTCACCTGGAACCCCGAGGAGGCGGTCAACGATCAGCCCGTCGTGGTGGTGGGGAAGGGCGTGATGTTCGACACCGGGGGCCTTTCGCTGAAGGACACGAAGGGCTCGATGGACAAGATGAAGTCCGACATGGGCGGCGCGGCCGCCGTGGTCGGCCTCTTCGAAGCCCTGGCCGATCGCGAGGTGCCGCTCCACGTCGTGGGCCTGCTGCCCGCCACTGACAACCGGCCAGGGAAAAAAGCCTATGTGCCCGGCGACGTCATTCGTATGCACTCCGGTACCACGGTGGAGGTGATGAACACCGACGCGGAGGGGCGCCTCCTTCTAGCCGACGCGCTTTCGTACGCCTCGTCGACCTACGACCCGCACCTCGTCGTGGACCTGGCTACACTCACTGGATCCTGCATCGTGGCTTTGGGAAGGGAGGCCGCCGGCGTTATGGCCCCCGAGACCGACAGGGCCGCCGAGCGCCTTTACGCCATTCAGCGGGCCGGAGAGCGCACCGGCGAGCGCGTCCACCCCCTGCCGATGTACGAGGAGTACAAGAAGCAGCTCGACAGCGACACTGCCGACTTGACCAACGTAGGCGGGAGCACGGCCGGCGCCATTACCGCCGGGAAATTTCTGGAGCATTTTGTAGATGCGCCCTGGCTCCACCTCGACATCGCGGGCCCCGCCTTTCTGGACGAACCAACCGCCTACAATACCAAGGGAGGCACCGGCTTTGGTGTGCGCCTAACCGCGGCGTACCTTACCAACTACGTCGCGGCACGTGCACAGGCATGACCCTTGCGTGACTTGTTTTCCCTACCGTTTTTCCTGTCAGAATACTCGACGGCACCACCATGCGCATTCAGCGACCCACGTTTCAACGTCCCGAACCGCCGGCCCCGAACGGGTCGCCCACCCGCGTGGCCATCACGCTGGGCGATCCAAACGGCATTGGGCCTGAGGTTGTCCTCAAGAGCCTGCACGACCCGGGTCTCATGCCGTCGATGACGCCTGTGATCATCGGGTCGGCCCACGTGTTGCGCGTCCACGCCGACGTGCTTGGCTTTTCGGACCTCGACATTCACGTGGTGGATGAGGTGCCGGACGAGGTGCCGCACGGGGACGTGGCGCTGCTCGACGTGGCCGACGAGGCCGAGCCCCCGGTGACCTTTGGGGCCGTGACGGCGGACGGCGGACGTCTGGCCATGAAGGCGGTCGAGCGCGCCGTGGACGCCTGTCTGGCCGGCACGGTCGACGCGATGACGACCGCCCCCATCTCCAAGGCGGCCATCCAACAGGCCGGCTACGACGTGCCCGGCCACACCGAGTTTATCGCGGAACGGACCGGCAGTGCCAAGCCGACGATGATGATGGTGGCCGGCGGCCTGCGCGTGGGACTCGTGACCAGCCACGCTCCGCTGTCGGAGGTGCCCTCGATGGTGACGGAGGAGGCAATTCTCGAGAAGCTGCGCGTCATTGACGCCTCTCTGCGACAAGACTTTGCGATTGAGGATCCGAAGATGGCCGTGCTGGGCCTCAATCCGCACGCGGGCGAGGCCGGTGCCTTCGGCCCCGAGGAGGAAGAGATCATCGCTCCGGCCCTGGAGGCCGCTCGTCAGGAAGGGTTTCGGGTCGAGGGGCCTCTTGCAGCGGATGGGTTCTTCGGCACGCAGCTCGACGCGGACTTCGACGCCGTGCTGGCCATGTATCACGACCAGGGCCTCGTGCCGTTCAAGGCCCTTGCTTTTGATCACGGGGTCAACTACACGGCGGGCCTGCCGATCGTGCGCACCTCGCCCGATCACGGCACGGCCCACGGCATCGCCGGCAAGGGCATGGCCCTGCCCGGCAGCATGCGCAGCGCCCTGGAGCTG
>CAZTDC010000519.1:0-2477 GCA_964612165.1 uncultured Salinivenus sp. | reverse complement strand
GCTGGAGCTGCGCCCGCAGCCCATTTCCAATCTCCTTTTTCAGCCGCTTCGGGTTGTCCAAGTTGAGCGGGGCGCCCGTGGTGTCCGTGACCGGTTTGAGGTCAATGGCGTACTGTACGGGCACCTGAAAGGTCTCATTCTGCAGGTCCACCCGCAGCTTGATGTCGGTGACCTCCCCGATGGGCACGCCTTTGAATTTGACCGGGGCCCCCACGTCGAGCCCGTTTACCGACTCGTCGAAGTAGCTGACGAACGTCGTGCGGGAGTCGAACAACTGGTTGGACCCGAGCGCCCCGACCCCGATGACGGCGAGGATGACGGCCCCAACGACGAAGAGGCCGATGGTGATGGGATTGGCACGTCGACTCATGAAACTGGCGGTTGCGGCGTGAAAGAGAACCCGAGGGCCTACTCCGTATCGAGGGATCGGGTGAGAAACTGATACACGCGTTCGTTGGGCGGGTTGCTGCGAAGCTCCTCGGGCGGCCCGAGGGCGGACATGGTCTTGGTCTCGATGTCGAGGTAGAGCGCGCGGTCGGCAATCGTGAAGATGCTTTCGAGGTCGTGGGTGACCACCACGATGGTGGTCCCCAGGCTGTCGCGCAGCTGCAGAACGAGGTCGTCGAGGCGACGGGCACTCACCGGGTCGAGGCCCGACGTGGGCTCGTCAAAAAACAAGACACCGGGGTCGAGGGCAATCGCCCGGGCGATTGCTGCCCGCTTTTGCATCCCGCCGCTGATCTCGTGGGGGTAGAACGACCCGAAGCCCCGCAGGCCCACGAGGGCGAGTTTCAACGAAGCAATTCGTTCGATGTCCGAATCAGTAAGGGACGTGTACTCTTCCAGCGGCAGGGCAATGTTTTCGGTGAGCGTCATGGTGCTCCAGAGGGCGCCGTGCTGGTAGAGGACGCCCGTCCGACGGAGCATCGCCGAGCGCTCCTCCTCGTCCATGGCCCAGAGATCTTTTCCCTGCAGCTGAATCCTCCCCTCCGACGGATACATCAACCCAAACAGGTGCTTGAGCAGGGTGCTCTTGCCCGATCCGCTCCCGCCCATGATAACGAAGATCTCGCCCTGCTGAATGTCGAACGTCAGGTCCCGCATGACGACGAAGGACCCGAACGCCAGCACGAGATCCTCGACCGAAATTGCGGGTACATCGCTGGAGGAAGGCGGCACAGTATACGAAGCGGATCGAATGAGAGGGAGCCAGTAGCATTGACCGGGGATGGGTGACGCGTGATACGTGATTTGGACTGATTGCTCGTCCACGCATCACGTGTCACGAATCACAACCGGGACGACGACCCCGTTGACGGAGGGGAACACTGTTACGGGCGGGAATGAGCATACGGGCTAAAATTGAAGGAGTGCAGCCATCCAGTCGAGAACGGCATTGGCGAACACAATAAGAATGATGCCCGTCACGACGGCGGAGGTTGTCGCGTCGCCCACGGCCGAGGCGTCGTCGCCCGTCTGCAGTCCGCGCATGCACCCGGCCAGGCCGACGATGACGCCGTACACGACCGCCTTCACGATGCCGACCAGGCCGTCGGAGAGCACGACCGGCTCTAAGAGGCCCGTCATAAACTGCGTCGTCGACAGGTCGAGCATGGTCACGGCCACCGTCATGCCCCCCAGAATGCCGAGCGCGTCGGCGTAGACGACGAGCAGGGGCATGGCGATCACGACGGCCAGAATGCGCGGCGTCACGAGGAAGTTGATGGGCGAGATGCCGAGTGTTTTCAGGGCGTCGATCTCCTCGGTGATTTTCATGCTTCCGAGCTCGGCGGCAAAGGCGGCCCCGGTCCGCCCCGTCATAATGATGGCCGTCATCAGCGCCCCCAGCTCGCGCAGCATGCCGTAGCTGACGAGGTAGGACACGTAGTAGTCGGCCCCGAACCGGCGCAGCACCACCGCGCCCAGAAACGAAAGGATGAGGCCCACGAGCAGGCTGATGACGGTAACGATGGGCAGGGCCGACGACGTGCTCGACTGCAGGGAGACACCGAACGTGCGCCAGCGCATCCGCCCCTGTCCGGTGACGAGCTCCCACAGGCTGATGACGACCCGTCCGGTGAAGGAGACGACGTCGAGCACCTCGTCGTAGACGTTCAGGCCCCAGTGCCCAAGTTGGGCGAGGAGAGCGGGCGAGTCGGAGTCGTCCTCCGTTTCTTCCTCCGGGACGGCCTGGGAGAGGGACACGAGGCGCGCGAGAGCGGCGGGCAGCGTGTCCGTACGAAGCTCCAGGTCGTGGGTGCGGCAGAACTCGGCGGTCTCGAACAGGAAGGTGACGAGGCTGCTGTCCCATTCGCCGAGCTCGTTGGTATCGAAGGCCACCGCCTCGACCGATCCCGAAGGATCAACGTTGTCTACGACGTCGCGGAGGGTGGGGAGGGGGCTTTCGAGGCGCCAGTCGCCTGTGGGCTGAATGACGAGCGTCCCGTCGGTGTAGTGGGCGTCAACCTTCATCGAAG
>CAZTDC010000518.1:0-2483 GCA_964612165.1 uncultured Salinivenus sp. | reverse complement strand
CAAGGCCCCAATTGTCCGGCACGTTTGTCCAGGTGGGCCAGCTCAGCCGGAGGGTCTCGACCGGGTCGGTGCCCTGCAGCTGGAGGGAGACGGGCACCTCGACGCCCTCGTCCGGCAGGGCGGACGGGACAGACATCACCGACTGCAGGCGCGTTTCGCCATTGAGGCTCCCCACGAACGCCGCCGTGGCGTACCGCCCGGACAGCGGGGTGAGCTTCGACGCGTCGTGCACGTCCCAGTCGGCCTCGGCGCCATGCGGTGCGTGAAGCGTGATCGCCTCGTCGCGCGTAAGCTCTGTCCCGTCCCCGTCTCGACCGACGAGTTGGAATTCGATGCGTGGAGGAGCACCCTCGATGCTTTTCAGCGAAATCGGGTCGGCGACACGGTCCCCTGGATCAAAGGAAAGTTGATCGCTTCCGGAGCCGTGCTCTACGAAGAAGCCCTGGTAGGGACCGATGAAGTCGTCGGCTGTGTACGATGTTGTAATCTGCTTGTATCCTGCTCCCGGACTGTAGACCTGCACTGTTGACTGAAAGCCCTGTCCCGCGAAGTCTACGCTCGCCGGATCGATGGACTGTGCGTACGGGTTTCCGACTAAGTGAAATCCTTCGCCCAAACTGCCCGTGCTTTGGTTCGAGGTACGGAGCGTACCAGGTAGGCTGAGCGTAAAGGGCGGCGTGTCGGTAAACTCGGTCTCGGCCGTGTCGAAGAAGAACCAGATAAACCCACCTGCGGCGCCCGCCGGTGCTCCGCTCCCGGTGAGGTCGTCTGTGGCAGACGGAGTCTGCCAGTCGTTGCTGGCATCGGTTCCGCCTGGCCACTGGTAGAGGTTCGCCTCGGCACTGGGGAAGTGCTCACTGAATCCCTGCACCAGACTCACCTGCGCAAGGGTATCAGCGTTGACACCGCTCATCGGGGCTGAAAGCATGCGCCAGCCGGCTGAGCCGGTGATCTCGGTGGTGGGCTGAAGGGTTTGACCCGTGCCGTTGCGGCCGGGGGAGCCGTCGTCGCCACTCTGGTCCTGGGCATAGCCGCGTTCGCGGCGAGTTGCGGTGGTCCAGTTGCTTCCATCTGCGTCTTGGTTGTCCGTGGTGCCGGTGAATATGCGTGCTACCCCATCCGTGGAGCCTCCGTAATTTACGAGGTCGACACGTGTATCACTGCTGTTGAGCAATTCGATGCCATCCCCTCCGTTGTTAAGGCCCGCGAAGAAGCTGGTGTCACAGTTTTGGATGCCCCCCTGGGCCGGATCGGTATCGCCACAGAGAAGGAAGAAGCTACGAGCGGGGATCGTGCCGGTAATGGAGGTCGAATTATTGGCATCATCCCGAATAGTCCACGAGCTCATCGAGATATCGCTTTTCGTTGTGTTGTAGAGCTCCACGTATTCGGTGCTCGTACTGGGGGCCGCCATGAACTCGGTGATCATGACATCGCCGCTGTGATCGCCTACCGCGTCCTGGATCGTGAGTGTGAACTGATTCGGGGAGCCTTCTGCCGCACTGCCGCCCGACACGTTTTGCAGGTCGAATACAGCATTTCCATCGCTGCTCAAGTCAACATTGACCGTCTGAATATCACCATCCGCTGCATTACTTGGAAACTGAATGCTCTTGGGAAAGTCGCCAGAGTTGCCAACACTCGCCCCACCTGACGAGATCGCTACATCCGCATCCACTGCCGTTCCGCTCGGCGGATTGAGTATTTCGACGGCGAGCGCGGTAGAACCTTCGTTTTCATTAATGGTGGCGCTGCTACTTATGAACTGGAGGATTGGGGTGCTTGAAAGACGGAGATTGTCGAAATCAATTCCTTCTTCTCCTCCATTTTGATCGATAAAGATCTCCACGTCGAGCGTGCTGCCGCTGCCGCTAATGGGAAAGGTGAAGTCCGAAAAGGTCGTGGTGACCTCGCCGTCTCCCACGTTGCCATTGAGAGCTAGTGGATCGCCGGACACGCTTTCATCAGCTGTAAATGCACCAATGGTGGTAAAGGGGTCGCCTCCGCTTCCATCAATGCGGACCCGAACTTCGAGCTCATCGGAAGACTCAAAGTCGCCCTCGGCTGCAAGCGCTAGGTCGAGACTGAGATTTGTCTGCCCGGTGATGTCGATGTCCGTGAATTCAAGCGTGGTCTCGCCCGAAGAGTTGCTGCTGTTGTCGAGATCTCGTGTGCAGTTGTAGAAGTTTCCCGACACGTTCGTGGGCTCAAAGAGTTCGCTCAGGCTCGACGGCTCATCTCCCGAACCCGAGGTGCAGCGTCCATAGTAGTCTTCAGAATCGTTGCCGTAAAGAATGTAACCGGTGTCAGTGCCACTTCCATCACGAATGGTGTATCGGTCGGACGACCCGTCCGTCTCGAAGTCTTCCGTGAAGAACACGCTCTGCCCCACCGCCGCCTGCGGCACGGCGACGGCAGTCAGGAGGAGCACAGCCAGGAGCCCGAGCGTCCAGGGCGGCGTCGGCAGAGATACAGCGCGCAGT
>CAZTDC010000517.1:0-2489 GCA_964612165.1 uncultured Salinivenus sp. | reverse complement strand
GCATCTCCAGGAGGTGGGCCATACGACCCTCGTGGGCCGGACCTCCGGCGAACTCGACCTCCGCGATCCACATGCTTAGGACTTACGCACTTGAGTTGGCTACCGGACTGGAAGCTCGCCGGTGAAGCTCCCAAAGGATACAAGTCATTCCGAGCGGAGCGCTGGGAGCGAGAGCGAGGGCCGGAGGTCATGCTGCTTGCAGCACGAGTACTCCCGGGGTGCGAAGCGGAGTCGAGGAATCTCCCTGGATAAAGCGGGATCGAACCCGCAAGGCGGGAGGGTTTTTCTTGTTTTGTGCCATTTTCGAAGAGACTCTTCGATCACGGGCCCCCTCAGAATGACCTTGATTCCCACATTGGTGGACAAATCGGAGCTTCACCGGCTGAAGACGCAAACTGCCCAACAGCTAACGATTTCCACTGCGTAAGTCCTACCTGTATTTACCCGAAGCATGCCCCGCAGCCGATGCCGGAGGCGTCTCTTCTGACCGGTTCCCTGGAGCCGACGAACCAGTGGTACGCCGTCGCCAAAATTGCGGGGCACAAGCTTTGTGAAGCGATGCATCGCCAGCACGGGGATGGCATGCTGACGCTCATGCCCACGAATCTTTACGGCCCAGGCGACGACTTCGACCTGGAGACGGCCCACGTCTTGCCCGCCCTCCTGCGCAAGGCCCACGAGGCAAAGGGGGCGGCGCCGGACGGAAGCGACGCGCCGGTGACGCTCTGGGGCTCGGGGAAGCCGAAGCGGGAGTTTCTCTACGTCGACGACCTGGCCGACGCGGTGCACTTCGTGCTGGAGACGCCGGAGGCAGAGATCCGGAAGGTGGCCCCGGACGGCATGTTGAACGTGGGCGTGGGGGAGGACCTGTCGATCAACGCTCCCCTGGACCTTATCCAGGAAGTGGTCGGCCATGAGGGCCCTGTTACTCACGACCGGTCGAAGCCGGATGGGACGCCGCGCAAGCTGGTGGATACCAGCCGGATGGACGCTCTGGGATGGCAGGCGGAAACCGGTCTCCGGGAGGGCGTTCAGAGCACATGCGACTGGTACCGCGAGCAAAGGCCGGCGACCGAGGAACGAGACCCATAGGGTGCTGTCCATCGAAAGGAGGTCGGCCGACGGACGGGCGTCGGCAGTCTGAAGACTGAGCGATGCGTCGGAGAAGCGTTGGTGATCGCGACGGGGCAGTTTCTCCCATGAAACAAATCTCCCATGGCACAAACACGTCCCCTGGTCCCGACCCTGCTCCCGTCACGACCGCAGGTGGTTTCGGATCCCATACACATTTCGGATCCCATACACATTTCGGATCTTATGCACATCGCTTGCATCACCAACGTCCAATCCTCTCGGGGGTGCGGAGCACGTCTCTAAGCCTCAGAGAGCCGGTCACATCGATAGAACTCTCACGCTCGGAGCTGAAACGGTGAAAGCGTTGTGTAGCGTATCGTGATGCGGAGACAGCCAGCGGGACAGAGTAAGTTTCTATATCTTAATACTTGTTATTTTTGTATCACGGCGCGGTTTTCTATACTGTGTTTGTTCCATTGGAAATCTCCTGTGGGGCCGCACTTCACTTCTCGTGGCCCTCACCCTCAAGTCTGAAGTCCCATGCCGACTGATCTGTACTACGTTTTCGCCCTGGGAATGGAGGTCTGGGTGAGCGCAGGCACCGCTCTCCTGGTCACTTTGGGCCTCACGCCTCTCTTCGCCCATCTTGCCCGGAAGTGGGACTGGGTCGACCGCCCCTCCGATGACCGCTGGCACGACCGCCCGGTTGCCCTTATGGGCGGCATCGCGATCGCTGCGGCCATCGCCATCGGCGTGACTATAGGGGGCGGCGCGCCGTATCCGTGGCCGGTGTGGGCAGGAGCCGGACTTCTGTTTGGACTTGGGTTGGCTGATGACCTGTGGGATGTGCGGCCGGACGTAAAGGTGCTCGCGCAGGTAGTGGCGACAGTCGGCGTGCTCTACGCCGGGTTTGCCTTCTGGCGAGGAGGGCCTGCCTGGATGTCGATGCCGCTTACGTTCCTGTGGGTCATCGGGGTGACCAATGCCTTGAATCTGATCGACGGGATCGACGGGCTGGCGGCCGGCGTGACGGCGGTGGCCGCGGGCGCACTCCTCTTCGCAAGCCTCGTCGTGGGAAAGCCGGGACTGGCGGCCGTGATGGGAGCCCTCCTGGGGGCAGCGTTGGGATTCCTCGTGTACAATGCCCCGCCCGCACGAGTCTTCATGGGGGATTGCGGAAGCCTTCTCCTCGGCTACCTGCTCGCGGTTGGGGCCCTCGACGTGCAGGGAAGCGGTGGGCCTGTGGTCGGCACGCTCGTGCCAGTCGCCGTGCTGGCGGTGCCCCTCTTCGACACGACGTTCGTCGCCCTCACGCGCCTCCTGCGCGGGATTCCCCTCACCCAGGGGGGGACCGATCACGTGCACCACCGCCTCCTCCACCAGGGCCTGTCCGAACGGCGAGCGGCAGCGATACT
>CAZTDC010000516.1:0-2490 GCA_964612165.1 uncultured Salinivenus sp. | reverse complement strand
AGGAGAGCGTGGCCGACGAGGTCATCCAGAAGCTGCGGCACCGCATCTCGACGCTTCGCGTGGGGCACCCGCTCGACAAGAACACCGATGTCGGGGCCATCAACTCGAAGCAGCAACTAGAGAAGATTAAACAACTGGTTGATGTTGGGGAGGCGGAGGGCGCTGAGAAATTCCAGCCAGCGTGTGACCTGCCGGAGAACGGCTTTTGGTTCCCGCCCACGTTCTTCACCAACGTCACGCAGAGCCACCGGATCGCGCAGGAGGAGATCTTTGGCCCGGTGCTGTCGGTTACGACCTTCCGGACGCCGGAGGAGGCCGTCGAGCGCGCCAATAACACCGAATACGGCCTCGCCTCCGGGATTTGGAGCGACAAGGGCTCGAAGCTCTTCTCGATCTCGAAGGCCCTGAAGAACGGCGTGATCTGGGGCAACACCTACAACAAGTTCGACCCCGCCAGCCCCTTCGGCGGATACAAAGAGAGCGGCTTCGGCCGCGAAGGCGGCGTTCACGGTCTGCTTCCGTATCTCAACGTGCAATCGCAATCATGGCAACCCAAAACGACACCCCCCACGAACGGCTCCCCGTCTACAAAACCCGAAAGCTCTACATCGGCGGAGCCTTCCCCCGAACCGAAAGCGGACGATACATAACCGCCACAGACCATCGAGGCGAATTCGTGGCCAACATCTGTCGCGCGTCGCGCAAGGACTTTCGAGATGCTGTGGTCGAGGCCCGCGAGGCCCAGGACGGCTGGGCGTCGCGCAGCGCCTTCAACCGCGGGCAGATCCTCTACCGTATGGGGGAGATGCTGGAGTCCCGCCGTGAAGCCTTTGCCGATACGCTCGTCGAGGTGGCCGGGTACGAACGCGAAGAGGCCGAGGCCGAGCTCGACGTGGCGATCGACCGGCTGGTGTGGTACGCGGGCTGGTCGGACAAATTTGCCCAGGTCTTCGGCTCGGTGAATCCGGTGGCGAGCTCTCACTTCGACTTCTCGGTGCCGGAGCCGACGGGCGTCGTTGCGGCGTTCACGCCGGAGAATGCGCCGCTGCTGGGCCTCATTTCCTGCATGGCCCCGATCGTGGTTACCGGCAACACGGTCATTTTGATTGTGGACAACGAGGCGCCAACGCTGGCCCTCGACGTTGCCGAAGTACTCGAAACGAGCGATGTACCGGGCGGCGTCGTGAACGTGCTCACGGGTCACCGCACCGAGCTCCGCGAGCATGTGGGGGGGCACCGCGACGTGGATGCGATCCTGAGTGTGGGGGCGACGACGGAGGAGCGCACCATTCTCGAAAAAGAGGGGGCCGAGAGCGTCACTCGCCTTGAGTTTCGTCCGGACCGCACCGCTGCCGAATGGCGCTCCGACGAGAGTCAGTCGCCCTACTGGATGACGCCGTTCGTCGAGTTCAAAACGACGTGGCATCCGGTGGGACGATGAGGGCCGATCCGATGCGCTTCGTTTCCGTGTTTTCCACTGGCAAACCCTTCATGATCCGTTCACTCTCTCGCTCGTTTGTTCTCGTTCTTGCGTCGCTCGTGCTCGTCGCCTGTAGTGGGCCGAAGTCCGGCACTGACGACGACAGCGGCCCGTCGCCCGATGCCGGCACGCCGACGGCCGAGGAGCGGGCCCGCGCGTCCGTGGCGCAGTATGAGAACTTCGACGTATCGGCTTATCCGGTGCGCGCCCCCGACCAAACCGTGGAAGTGACGCATCAGGTTCCACGGCGGCTGATGCAAGGACAAGCCGACCAGGGGTCCCAACAAACTCTAGAGGGCTATCGGATTCAGGTCTATTCGGCCCAGGAGCAGAAGGCCTCCCAGCAATTTCGAGAGAACGTTCGACGATGGTGGCGGAGGGCGAAGGAGGATGCGCCAGACGTCTTTCAGGGCCAGCCCCCCATCGTCATCGAGTATTCGCAGCCCTACTATCGGGTCCGGATCGGGGCGTTTGCGGACCGCGAGGATGCAGAGGAGGCGCTCGAATTCGTCAGCAAAAAGTACGAGGGAGCGTTTGTGGCACAGAGCACGGTCACTGTTGTCCAGTAACTCCGCCGTGGGTGGGGGCTCTTTCCCCGTTTCGTACCGCAGCCCTCTGAGGGAACGATATCCGGAACGTTACCGCGTTACAGCTCGGGCAAGTCGTCGCCTCCATGTGCGCAGGTCGTCGAAGAAAAGGTGGACGGCCGGCAAAATCACCAGAGTGATGACGGTGGAGAAGGCGAGGCCGCCCACAATGGCTCGTGCCATCGGGAAGTAGGCGGGGGAGACCGGGGCATTGCGTCCTCTCGGGACGCGATGTTCTACTGGATGATGTCGACACGGGCGGAGTCGCGGAGGGCGGTCTGGCCACTCATGACAACCTGCTCGCCCTCCGACAGACCCTCTAGAATCTCAAGACGGTCTATTTCGCTGTAGCTGGTTTCGACTGCCCACTGGAGGGCGATCGAGTCCTGGACGACGAATACCGTCACGGCGTCGTCTTCCTCA
>CAZTDC010000515.1:0-2504 GCA_964612165.1 uncultured Salinivenus sp. | reverse complement strand
GTTCGCCGCACTACATCGACGACTGGCCGTAATGTTCTTTCACTGCTCTACTTAGGTTCTCTCTGAAAAGATTGGAACACACAAGCGCCCGCCTCGGCCCGGATCGACAGATCCACCGGGGCGGGCGTTTTGTGCTGCACGGTGCCTCCACACGCGCAGGGACGTGCCCGGTTCGCTTCTTCCTCGACGCTTTCCGACAGAGGTGCCTCCACACGCGCAGGGACGTGCCCTCGTCGTGGTTGCCCTCCAGGGCGATGAACCGGGTGCCTCCACACGCGCAGGGACGTGCCCCTGGACGCCTGGTGTCCGGATTTGGTTGGGCCGCTTATCCCGCCAGGCTCCCCTGCCTCCTACCGTGACCTCGCCGGCGTGCCTCTGCAACGCGAACCCGTCCGTGGCGAACCGGACGGCGGCGCGGGCGCCTCTGAAGGAGAGGCTCGCGCCTCAAGACGAGCAGAACCCCGAAGGCCGGGCCCTCCAGCACCCGAGGAGCCCGCCGGCGAACGTGCCATCCGGCGTTCTGCCACGGGCGGAGAAACCCCTCGACGGTCCGACAAGGGCCGTCCCCAGCCCGCCATACGAGCACTTTTGTCGTGTCGACGGAGGAATCCTCTTCATCGAGGGCTCGGAGGTTTGAGGGGACAGGTTTGGTCGCGGGCATGCTCTCCTTTCCGGAGTTGGAAGGGGTGAGGGCCGGGGGTTGGGATACGCTCCCGGATGGACCGCAGGTACCGGCCGGGAGGGGAAGGGGTTCCTGGGGTCGGGGGCCTCGATGCGGGAAGGCATATGAGCCGCCGTGTCCAACCCGCCTCAGATCGGAAGTATCGTCCTCTCCCCCTTGCCCGGGGTTAACCTACCTGCTCTGAGCGCCCTGGGCAAGGGGGACAGGCCGGAAGCGGCTAATTTTTCCGCGCTGAGCGGCCCTCCCTGGGGCCTATCGGCGGGGAGCGTTGTCATTTCTGCCGCCACGTGGCATTCGGTCGTTTGGGCTGTTATAATGCGCTACGCTAGGCGTACATAAAAGGCGTTATGTCCGCCCAACGTCGACCAATAATGCGCCCGTTCCATGAGCCCCGAAATCACGTCTCACAACGACACGCAAAGCGACAATAGCCGCCGGCAGAAGCTCGCCAAACGCGGTCTTCAGCTCCCGCCGACGGTTGAGGCCGCCGGCGAGGAGGCCCGCCGGACGTTCGTGGAGTTCTTCCTCGCGCAAATCTCCAATGAGAACACGCGCAAGGCCTACGGCCGCGCCGCGGTTCAATTCTTCGGTTGGTGCGAGGAGCGCGGCATTCGACTCGAAGACATCTCTCCAAACGTCGCGGCCGTCTACACCCGCACGCGCGAAAGCGCAGACGCCACCGTAAAGCAGCACCTCGCCGCCCTGCGGAAGCTCTACGACTGGTTTGTAACTGAGCAAGTGGTCGAAGATAACCCCTTCTCCCCCGTTCGGGGGCCGAAGCTTCGCCGCACCGAAGGCAAAACGCCCGCCTTGACATCCGACGAGGTTAATGCTCTCTTTGACCTCTTGGAGGCGGAAGACACGATTGTCGCCCTTCGCGACCGGGCCTTGATCGGGACGATGCTGTATACCTTCGGCCGCGTGGGGGCGGTCGTCAATATGAAAGTGAAGAACTACGCGCCGGCCGACGCCGGAAAGAAGGTGCTACATCTCCGCGAGAAGGGCGGCAAACGGCACCGCGTCCCCGCCCACCACAGGCTCCGGGAGCTGATGGACGAGTACCTCGACGTCGCCGGAATACGGGAGGAGGACGAGTCCCCGCTATTCCGAGCGGCCAACCGGTCGAAGGAGCTGACGGGCCGCCCGTTGAACCGGAGGCGAGCCTGGGACATGGTCAAACGTCGGGCGCGCCAGGCCGGGATCGAGAAGGACATTTCCCCGCACTCGATGCGCGCGACTGGGATTACCTCATTTCTCGAAAACGACGGGGAGCTGGAAACGGCCCAGCGGATCGCCGCCCACTCCGACTCGCGGACGACCAAGCTCTACGACCGGCGCGACCAGCGTATAGAGCAGGGGGAGATCGAAAGGGTGCGGTTTGACTGAAGGCGTTTGATTGCCCACGTAGACGTCTGCTCCGGCAACACCTCCCCCGCTGATACGGAAAATCTTTCGCTCTCCCATGCGGGCCCGCACGAAAGCGCTCTCTAGACGGCCCATGAGCTGGACCTCGGTCCTCCGCATGGTGAAATCGCGGGCGGAGGAGGCCGGATTCGATCCGGACCGTGTCTGCTGCCATACCTTCCGGGGAACCGGGATCACCGCCTACCTCGAAGACGGGGGGGAAGCTGGAGGTCGCCCAGTACATTGCCGGGCATGCTGATGCGTCGACGAGCAAACTCTACGATCGCCGCAAGGAGTTCGTCTCAAAGGAGGAGGTGGAGAAGATTTAGATTTAGGATCCGGACCCTTCTCACTGAGAGCTCTACCCGACACTCCGCACCCCCTATGTCGGGTGAGATACATAAAGCCGTTCGTATCC
>CAZTDC010000514.1:0-2504 GCA_964612165.1 uncultured Salinivenus sp. | reverse complement strand
TCCAGCGCACCAGCGAGAAGCTCGTGGAGCGCGGCATCCGCACGGTGATGATGGTCACGGGCGTCGACTACGAGGAGGGCGACGCGGTCCTCGACGAGTGCGATGGGCACGTCAAGACGGCCATCGTCATGATCCTCGCGGACGTGGGCGTGGCGGAGGCGCGCCGGCGCCTGGAAGAGACGGACGGCTTCGTGCGCCCGGCGATTGAGCACGACTCGAATTCCGAGAATTGAACCCGTCCAAACTATTCTTCACCGCTAAGCCGTCCTGCCTTCAGGAGGAATGCCTGTGCCTGCCGAAGGCATTCTCGTACTCGCTCCTCGCTGGGCTCACTCAGTTCGTAGTCGCATCCCTCGCGTTCCTTTCGGAGTCGCGAGAAGATCCTGGTGTCGATGTCTTCACTGAAATGAAACCCGAGCCGATTTCCGATACCTGCGTGTGTCGACGCCTCCACATCTTCACGGAGTAGAAGTGCACGGGCTGCTTCAAAAACCCCATAGTGCTCGGCTAATCGCATCGGGGTAGTGTTCGCCGTCGAGAAGCGTTTCGGCAGCAGCCAGCCTCTCGCGTGCGCTCTGTAGTCGCCGACGAATCTCAGTCAAATCGCACCCCCTTCTCCTTCATCTGTTTTGCGACCGCTGAGTCGTGGGCGACGTGGTGAGAGGGGACGGGAGCCACCCAGTCTGTCTCATCCAGCACGTCATGCGTGATGTCCGTCACGGTATCCGTCTCCTTCCAGTGCCCATATGGTCCTTCAAGCACGATTATGACGTGCACTCCATCCTCCCCTTCCCCCATCCCCGGCTCGTATGGATCCGACTGTACGGCATACAGGCCCACGAGACGATCGTCGTAGTGTGCCCGGAACCGCCGGGCCAGCATTGCTAGCACATCCGCTCTGGTTGCCGGTGGTGTTTGGGGGAAGGGTTCCATACCTGAACACTCTTCTCTGCTTTCGAGGAGTTGATTGACCTACGCCCTTTCTCCTTTGAGGTTCATTCCAATAGGATCCTCCTGCCCCCCAACGAGCGTTGCCTCTCTGAACGTCTCCGGGACGGCTCCAGCGTTCCACGTGAAACGTCCAAGATCGCCCCGGACTGCTCCTCTCCCCCGGCCGTGCACGTTTCACGTGGAACAGTCAGCACCTTCCACTTGCCGCTATTCGGGACCGCCGGAGCGTTCCACGTGAAACAATCGCGCCGGCTTCCCCAGAGGACAGCAGTGGGCCCGTCGCTGCGCCCGAGCAGAATCACCCGAGCACGCACCGGCACCGAGTCCCCTACGCTCCGGGAACGGCGGCCATCTAGCCACCGCGTTCCACGTGAAACATCTGCGACTCTTGCCGAACGTCGGTCCCTCGCGTTGCGACCCAAGAATCTTCCAGCTTCGATCCGACGTAGGGCACACGAAGCACGTCCGTCATCCCGCCGGTCCCGCCGCACGCACCGCCGCCACTCCTCAGCAATGAGGAGGCGGCCCTTCCGTGTTTGGATTTGGGCAGGGGGCGTGGGAGAAAGGGAGAAGAGCAAAATGGGGGCGGGCAACACCTACACGCCCCCTCCCCCACTCTCCCATTCCCTCTTCTCATACCAACGAAATCGCCATTCAGGTACGAGTTAATCTCACGCACTAGACGCAACGACTTCCCGTGTCGCTTTCCACCATCGCCCAGCGTATCGAAACGACCGCGGCCGTCTCGCGCCTCCGCTCCTGGGTCGACGACGCTCAGGAATCGGGCGAGGCGCAGGGGAGCACAGCTCCCCAGTTGCACGTGACGGGCGCCGTCGGCTCCGTTCCGGCCTTCCTCCTCTACCACGTCCACACGAGCCCCGGCGCGCCCCTCTGCTGCCTGGTGCCCGACGAGGACGCGGCCGCCTACCTCCAGAGCGACCTGGAGCAGCTGGTGAACGATCCCGAGGCGCAGGTCCTCCGCGTGCCCGCCACGCAGCAGAAGCCCTACGACCCGGAACAGATCACCGACTCGACGCCCCTCATCGAACGCGCCGATGCGCTCCAGCGACTGGCGGAGGGCTTTGAAGGCCTGCTCGTCACGAGCGTCGAGGCGGTCGGCGAACTGGTGCCCCCGCCCGAGGCTGTGCAGCGCGAAACGCTCACTGTAAAGAAGGGCGAAGAGATTTCGCTGGAGGCTCTCGCCGACCGCCTCGTGGAGCAGGATTTCTCGCCCGTCGAGTTCGTGGAGGAGCCCGGCGAGTTTGCCCGCCGCGGCGGCATCCTCGACGTCTTCCCCTACGCCGGCAGCTACCCGGTGCGCATCGACTTCTTCGGCGACGAGATCGACGGGCTGCGCGAGTTCGACCCGCAGACGCAGCGCTCGGTGAGCCGCCTCACCACCGCCCGCCTCGTGCCCAACCTGGAGCGCGAAGAGGCGGCGCAGGGGTCCATTCCCCTGTTCGAGTACCTGCCCGAAGACGTGATCCTCGCGACGGTGGACGAGTCGCAGATCCGTGAGGGCGTGCAGGTGCAGTACGACGAGGCCGTCGAGG
>CAZTDC010000513.1:0-2512 GCA_964612165.1 uncultured Salinivenus sp. | reverse complement strand
TAGCGAGACCAGCACCAACCGACACGTTGGGGGAGCCCCCGTTCCCAGAACGGGTCCCGTTCAGTGCAACGCTCCGAACAAACACACGCGAGGCTCGCAACTGTGACGGGGACGATCGTGTTAAGTCAAATCACACAAGTCCTACTCATAAGCGCACCCTTTTCCCCATGAAAGCTGTTTTAGACGACACCGTTCTCGCCGAAA
This sequence comes from uncultured Salinivenus sp., assembly GCA_964612165.1. GTDB lineage: Bacteria > Bacteroidota > Rhodothermia > Rhodothermales > Salinibacteraceae > Salinibacter. Next base: position 2,308 of record CAZTDC010000513.1, on the reverse strand, counting down.
GCGACGACACCGTTGTGGTGGAAGGAAACCACTATTTTCCGCCCGACTCGCTGAATGAGGACTACTTCGAGACGAGTGACCATAAGTCCACCTGTCCGTGGAAGGGGGAGGCTCACTACTACAACATTGAGGCCGGCGGCTCGCGGAAGGAAGATGTCGCCTGGTACTATCCGGATCCGTCCGACGCCGCGTCGGAGATCAAGGATCACATAGCCTTTTACACCACGGAGGTGGAGGTGACGGAGTAATTGATGTGCTCTTCCGGAGAGGATACCTCCGAGGGGACGTCCACCAGGCAAGCTATACGGCATCATAATGGAGCTCAAGCACCTGTTGGGCCGCCGTCGCTCCGGAGGCCATGGCGTCGCCCACGGCGACCCCGTCCCGGTAGTTGCCCGCAAAAAAGAGGCGGTCGTGGGTCGTTTCCAGGGCATTCAGGGTGTCTTTTACGGTTCCGTAGCCCAGCGTGTACTGCGGAATGGCGCGGGGCCAGTGCACCTGGCGAGTAAAGACCGGGTCCCTCTGCACGCCGAGGAGGCGATCGAGGTCGCGCTCGACCACATCCCGGCGGGCGGCCGGCGACCGTTCGGCCAGGGACGGGTTGCGGGCACCGCCCAGGAAGGTGGTGAGCAGGACGTGATCATCGGGGGCCCGGTTCGGGAAGAGGGTGGAGGAAAAGATGGTGCCGAGCACGTCAAATTGGTCTTCGACGGGCGGCACGAGCAGGCCAAAGCCGTCCAGCGGGTGCGCGACGGCCTCTCGCTCGTAGCCCAGGGCCACAACGCTCACGGGCGGGTAGGTCACCTCCTGGAGCGGATCGAGGTCGACGGGCGTGTCGAGGTCGATCTGGCCCAGCGCGTGGAGGGGCACGGTGCAGATCACCGCATCGAAGGAATGAGTGGAGGGACCGTCCGCCGGAGCGTCGACGGTTGCGGTCCATCGTTCGCCGTCGTGGTGGAGCGCCGTGACCGGGGCCTTGCGCGTGACGGCATCGTCGAGGGCGTCGCCGAGGGCGGCCGGGAGCGTCTCGAGGCCGTTGCGGAAGGAAAAGAGGGACGAGGGCGCATCGTCGGGCGCGGCGCTGCTACTGTCGGATCGGAGGGCACCCCAGAAAAGCGATCCGTACTCCTCTTCCAGTTCAACCAGCCGCTCGAACGCGTGGCGGGCCGATAACTGCTGGGGACGGCCGGCAAAGACGCCCCCGACGAACGGCGCAATGGCGTAGTCGAGCACTTCCGGCCCGAGGCGGCGACGCGTGAAGCGGGCGAGGCTCTCCTCGTCGTCGGACGGGCGGCCGATCAGGGGTTCAGCGAGGAGGCGGAGCTTGGCACGGGTTGAGAAGAGATCCGTGGTGAGGAAGGATCCGACCGAGGTGGGCAGGGCCAGGGGCTGTCCGTCGCGCACGACGTAGCGGGTCGAGGCTGTGTCGTCGGCCCACACGCGCTCGGCCGCAAGGCCCAGGTCGGCGATGGTTTCCTCCAGGACCTCCGAGGGGCGGAGGGAGTTGGGGCCGTGCTCTACGAGGAAGCCGTCGGCCCGAGAGCTCTGAATGACCCCTCCGACTCGGTCGGTGGCCTCGAGCAGCTGGACCGACACGCCCTCCTGCTGAAGCCGATGGGCAGCCGTGAGTCCGGCAATGCCGCCTCCAATGACGCCAACGTGTGGCATAACCACGAGAATCACCAGTGAAGAGAACAGGCGAGGGCGCCTCTACGGCTCCCGCGGCGGCGCGTTCGTAGAAACTCCGAGCAAAACGAGCGCGTACTGAAGAAGTGGTTCGTAGATCCCAAACAAAACAGAGGTCAACATTATGGCGACGGAAGCGATGAATGAGGAGTGGCGCCGGATCCGGGACCAGATCAAAGAGATCTGGGAAGACGCCGACTTCGACGACAAGCAAATGAAACGGGCCCGCGGCAACATGGACAAAATTGTGGGGCTCATCCACGACAAGACCGAGGAGCCGAAGGAGGAAATTCGCCGAAAGATGGGCGCGATCCTCTAAACGGAACGCAAGCCGCCGAATGCGGCCCATCTGCCGGTTCTCTCCGAGTGGAACGTCATGAGGTACTGCCGGCGGGGCGTGCTGGATGGACGTCCGAATCGAATCAAACGCCTGCTCCGAGCAGATCGGGGCGGGCTTTTTTTGTTGGAAGTCCGTTTTGGATTGCGGGGGGTGGCAGTTAGATTACGAGAGGTGTCTTCTGGAACCGCTTTTCCGGAGGATCCGGCTTCCTGCCCTACACTCCTCACGTAAATCGACCACTCGTTCATGTCCGAGACCAGTTCACTTGGGACCGACGCCCCA
>CAZTDC010000512.1:0-2516 GCA_964612165.1 uncultured Salinivenus sp. | reverse complement strand
GTCCTGCACAAGGGCGCCGGGGCCTACATCTGCGGGGAGGAGACGAGCCTCATGGAGAGCGTGGAGGGCAAGCGGGGCTACCCGCGCTACAAGCCCCCCTTCCCCGCCCAGAAGGGCATCTTCGGCTGCCCCACGACGATCAACAACGTCGAAACGCTGGCCTGCGTCCCGCTCATCATGGACAAGGGGTCCGACTGGTTTGCCAATCTCGGCGCCGAGGACCACCCCGGCCCCGTCCTGTACGGCATCTCCGGCCACGTCAACCGGCCCGGCGTCTACGAGTACCCGACCGGCATGCTCATCAGCGATCTCGTGGAGGAGGTGGCGGGCGGCGTGCGCGGCGGCAAGGACATTAAGGCCCTCATTCCCGGCGGAGCGTCGACCCCGCCCATTCCGGGCGACTGGATCGAGGGCGTCACGATGAACTCGAACAGCCTGAATGAGACCGGCACAATGTTCGGCACGGGGGGCATGCTCGTGCTCGACGAGGATACCGACATGGTCTCTTGGCTCCGGCGCGTGACGCACTTCTTCCAGGACGAGAGCTGCGGCCAGTGCACGCCCTGCCGCGAGGGCACCGGCTGGCTCGAAAACCTCGTCACCCGCATCGATCAGGGCGAGGGCAACATGCGCGACCTCGACCTCCTGCTCGACCTCTGCGACCAGATGGAGGGCCGCACGATCTGCGCCTTCGCCGACGCGGCCTCCTGGCCCGTCCGCTACACGGTCCAGCGCTTCCGCGAGGACTTCGAGGCAAAGTGCAAGCCGTCGGTCCACCCGGTGAGCGCCGAAGTCTCGGCCGGCCCCGACTCGGCGGTGGCGGCAACGGAATAGCCGCGCAATAGCGTTGAATGCGGGCAACTGCTTCGCATCCTATGCAGCCCAATACACTGTCTCGCGACGCCATCGTTAATGCGCTCGACGATCTGGGCGAACGCGAAAAGCTAGCGGAAGCCTGGACGAAAGACGCTGATCCGCCGTACCCGAATGAGGCAGTCCGCAATCGATCGAAGCGGCTTCGGTGGGGGCTGCGGTGGAGACGGGTGGGCTTCTTCGTCCTCATGCTTCTGATTGGGGTCACTGGCGGCCTCGGTATCACGGGATGGACCATTCCGGGCGCCCTCTCCGGATTTTTGCTTGGGTTCGGAGGAGCGTTCATTGTCGCCTCGCTCTTCACGGACCCATGGGCCGAAGATCAGGTGCGAGCGCTCCAGCTCTACGACCTTCTCAAGCGGCTCGACAACCCGTCCAAGGCCGTCTCCGAATCATCGACCGTAGAGGCCGCATGAGGCATTCGTCAACGGTAGCGGTTCTGTTCATAGTCCTCGGGGGCATTCTTTCGGTAGGATGTGAGGACGACGCGCCATCGAATCCGGCGACCGCCCAGCAAACGCACGGCGCCGCCGTCGACCCGACCGACGCCCTTCCCGTCCCTGCCGTGACTGCCGAGCGGGATCGATACCTCGGCCGCCGCGTGACCCTCGACGGCCGCATTGCAGGGGTAAAGCAGAATGGCTGCACACTGCTGCTAGCGTCCGACGACGGCCCGCCGCCCCGAATCGAGGCGGCTCGCTCGGACGACGGTACGTGTGCCTGGCACGTGGACCCCAACGTCGAGGGATTTGCCATCGCAAGCGGCACGCTGCGGGCCGTGGACGACACGCTTCGCCTCGCCGCAAGCGGTGTACAGGTCACGCCGCTCCGCACGGACGAATAATCTTGTCCGAGACCTGCATCCGCCGTGTCGTTGAGCGACTCCTTCCCAACGCCGCTGGGGAAATGAATGTATATTCTGTCCCTTCTCCATCTGGGTACAGCCGCTCCTTGATCCCCCAGGGGTGCCCTTCGTACATTAGGGCATCGGTCTGGCATAGAGCTCTACGCTCGTCGGTCGGACCATCCCCTCACAACCCTTTTCTCAATTCCGTTCATTTCCGTGTCCGACAATCGGCTCTACAAGCTTCACAGGGACGGCGAGCCGGTAAAGGGACTTGGGCCGTACAAGGAGGAGGAAAACTTGGTTGATGCTCTCGTCGAACTCAACCGCGACGCCCAGCTCGAATGGGACGAACTCACCGTGCACGTCTACGAAACCGACGCCACGCCGCTCGGCATTGGACGCAAGTACCTCGGGTCGATTGACGGCGGGGCGGTCCTCATGATGGGCGAGGTGGACGAAGACCGGGTCCGCCACTCCTGACCGACACTGGAGGAAGCCGTCCACTGTGATCCCCCGGCTGCGGCCATTAAGCCGCTCGCCTCCTGAATGTGGGCCCCTCCGGCTACGTTCGGTGTGTGAAGTCACCTCTCCCTGCTCCCCCACTTCCTGCTCGTTTTGGTCAGGGTAGAGGGCGAAGGGCTCCGCTACTTCGGCGAACGCGTCCCCAGTGCGATTCCCTACCCTGAAAATCTGCTCGGTGGCGATTCTCCGTCGTGTTCGCCTATTTTGGACATTGAACGTCCTTGTTCAAAACGCCCCACACCTGTATGTACACGCACGCCCCAACGCGTCTCCT
>CAZTDC010000511.1:0-2520 GCA_964612165.1 uncultured Salinivenus sp. | reverse complement strand
CCGGGCCCTGATCCGATCACTCAGAGCGCCGGATCCGTTCCCTCCGGGGACGTTGCCCGCCTCATCTTCAACGGGGACCCTAGCAACCCAAGTCCCGACTTTACGCTCGGGCTGGCCGAATCCCTGACGGTTCCGAACCTGGAGGTGGCGTCGGAGGCTGGAACCGCAGCGTCGAGCAGCGGAGAGCTCACGGTCGGAGACAATCTCTTCCTCAAGGATGTGCTCGAAACGGATAGAAACAGCTCGTCTACCGGGCTGACCATTGCGGACAAGGCAGAAATCGTGCGTACCGACAATGGCACCGATGATATTCTTGGTGAGAATCCGACCTTCGCCGGCGTTTACGACCTGACCTACGGCGACGGCTCATCGACTAACTTCGAGAGCGGCCGCGAGCTGAGTGACGCGGACGTGAGGGCCGGCGACGCGGCAGAAATCCGAGATCTTACGGTCGAGGCAAGCGACGTAGAGTTCGACAATGATGTGCGCGGCGGCCCCGTCTCCATCGGCAACCAGCTGAACCTTACCTCGGGAGAATCCGAAGGGGAGCGCCAGGTGGTCATGACCAGCGGGTCGAAAGTGGTGCGGACTGGCAACCATACCCATGAATCGACGACCGTCACGCCATCTCGCCTGGATCCCTTTGAGACAACCGGTACCTACACCGTGGAGTACACGGGCTCTGCCGACGTGGATACAAGTCCGGTTGAATTCACGGAGGGCAGCGCCGTGATCGATGTGCTGACGACGATGGACGGCGCGGGCACGACGGCCACGATCGACCTAAGCCGCGAGATCCTCTCCCTGACGGTCAACAACGATGACAGTGATGCAGAGACCGTGATCAGTAGTGTGACTCTGGACATTCTGGAGTCAGGAAACTTCGACGTGGATGGAGGGGACGCGGCCGTGAATTCCTCCACTGTGAACGTGGATGGAAACTTTGACGTGAGCGGGGACACCACGGACGTGAGCTCCTCGACCATGAGCGTGAGTGGCTCCTCCACGATTGATTCCGGGGCGAAGACCCTGCTGACCGGTACGAACCCTGAATCGGACGTAACGGTGGAGGGCGAAACCACGGTTGAGGGCTCGTCCTCGCTTCTAAGCATCGGCTCCACCTTCACGGCCAACGGCGACATGACCGTGAAAGACGGCGGTTCCGTGACAGGAGGCCTCCTGGACGTGGACGCCAACCTCCAGGCCGGTGCCGAAAACGGCACTACTGGCGAAAGTAACGTGACGGAGCTGGATGCTGTTACCTTCGAGCTGGAGGGGAACCTCACCCTTGAAGATGAGGCCGCCACGGACGGAAGCGACGCCACGTTCGACGGCACGGACACCCAGGACGTGGATATGAGTAGTCTCATCCCGAGTGGAATCAACTTGGCGGAGACTACCCTTGCTCAGACGTCGACGTCCAGCACGCAGTACCCGAGCGTCGAGGTGAACGGTGGGAACGTTCTGCTTCAGGGATCCACCTCGTCGTCTGAGGACGTGCTCAACTTCAACAATGGGCTTCTCGTCCTGGCGGACAATGACGATGACAATGCGCCAGAGGACGAGTATCACGTCCGTATCGACAACTCGGAGGACGACTTCAACCGGTCCAGTAACGTGAAAGGCACCATCGATCGGGCCGGCCACGTCGTTGGCACCTTTCAGCAAGACATTGACGAGGGAGCCACGGGTAGATTTGCTGCGCCGACGGGCACGGACGTCGCCTCCTCGCCACGATACCGAGCGTACATCATTTTCTTCGATGATGATTCCCCGAACGACCCCACGACCCTGTCGGTGGCGCACGTAAACCAGAATCCGAACGGCATGAAGGGGCTCCCCATCGATGCTGGCGGCGTCGAGGTGGGTGGCTACCCGAACTTCTACTGGCGCGTGGAGGCAGACCCGAGCCTCGGCCCGAGCCAGCAGTTTGAGCAGCGTCTCCGCGGGGACAACCTCGAAGAACTGTTCACCGACGTCGAGGACCTCCGCATCATCCGTCGTGGCGATGGGGACGTTGATCAGAATGAGTGGCTCCTGCGTGGAAGCGGAGATCAGTACGACAACATCGGTGACGATCAGACCGAGGCGGAAGGCTCGGTCGTCGTCCGCACCTTCGACTCGCAGGGTGATCTCATTCCGGAGGGGGTACGCACCACCATTGGCGTTCCCTCGCGGCCGCCGAAGTACACGGCTGCCCTCAACGACCAGTCGATGGACGAAAATAGTACACTCGACGTGCAGATCGACGCTGAGGCCCAGGATGTTGGCAGCAACGAGGTGAACTACAGCCTCCCGACTGCACCGGACTTTGCGTCGGTGGACGACACCGGGCTCATTACCTTTGACCTCGATGAGAACTTCACCGCGGCGGCGAACTCGCCTTACCAGGTGACCACCCGTGTCACCGATCCGAACAATGGGCTCAGCCGCGACTCCACGTTTCAGCTCACGGTCAACGACGTCAACCGCGCGCCGACCATCACGGAGGCGCTGCCCAACAGTCCTGATACGACGATT
>CAZTDC010000510.1:0-2524 GCA_964612165.1 uncultured Salinivenus sp. | reverse complement strand
CCCCGAAGGTACGCCGTGCCTAAGCCCAGCTTGCCGCCCCGCTCAATCAGGTCGATCCGATTGGGAGTCTCTTCCATCTTGGAGCGCACAGCCTCGGCGGTTCCGTCGGTCGAGTTGTCGTCGACGACCAGGATGGAGATGGGCGTGGGCTGGGCCAGGACCAGGTCGATGACGCGGCGGATGTTGTCGGCCTCGTTGTAGGTCGGAATGATGACCAGAGCGTCGGTCTCAGGCACGCTGTCGGAGGGGGAAGGCACCGCTACCAGGCGTTGATGAATGGAAGAGGTGATGATCGGGGAGAAAAAGGCCTCGCGGTTGCACAAATCGTCGGGCGGGCCGCAAGGTTCGTCCAAACCTAATCGGTGGGCCGCCGAAAGGCAACGGGAAAGTGCATGGTTGGAACCGCTTTCGGTTGGGAGCCCACGAAGATTGACCGGAGTCGAAACCGAGCCCGGGACCTCAGATACAAGGGCGTGGCGAAATTGCTTCTTTCACTCCAATCGTCGATCCTGTATACGCTGATCCGTGTAAACGAAGGCCGAACTTCCTCCCTGGACGCTCAGGGTACTTTTGTCCGCAGGCGAACGTGGATTCCGAACTCGTTTTCACGCATTGGCAGGATCGCGCTGCCGGGACGGATCGCTCGCATCCTGACATCGCTCTTTTCCCCAATTGACCGCGACGCGCAAGATGGCTGATACGAATGACCAGGCGACCGACGGGGCACCGGAGGATGCTGCCACCACCGAAAAACGACCGAGTCCCCTCTCCGGCGACGGCACGTCGGAGGAGGCCGTCGAGGGCCCCTGGACCGACCAGTCGATCGATATTCCCGAGGGGCCGATCGAGGAAACCGTCTCCTTCGACACCTACCCCGCAGACACGTACGACCACGAGGAGCTGGGCTTCGAGGACGAGGAGGTGCTGGAGATGCTCCGCAACATGCTGCTGCAGCGGCGCTTCGAGAATCGGTGCCGGCAGATGTACCAGCAGCAGAAGATTTCGGGATTCCTCCACCTCTACATCGGGCAGGAAGCCGTGTCCACCGGCAGCACCAACGCCGTTGAGATTGGAGAAGACTCCATCATCACCGCCTACCGCGATCACGGCATGGGCTTGGCGATGGGCATGACCGCGGAGGAATGCATGTCGGAGCTCTTCGGCAAGAAGACAGGCTGCTCGAAGGGGAAGGGCGGTTCGATGCACTTCTTTGACGAGGAGAAAAAGATGATGGGCGGGCACGCCATTGTTGGGGCCCACCTGCCGCTCGGGGCCGGGATCGCCTTCGCCCACAAATACAAGGGCGACGAGAACGTCTGCCTCTGCTTCTTCGGCGACGGCGCGTTGCACCAGGGCGCGTTCCGGGAGGCCTGCAACCTAGCCGGCATCTACGAGCTGCCCATCGTGTTCATCTGCGAAAACAACCAGTACGCGATGGGGACGGCGGTCGATCGCGCCTTCAGCAAGCCGGACCTCTTCAAGCACGGCTACAACTTCGACTTCCCGAGCTCCCTTGCGAGCGGGATGGACGTCTTTAGCGTCAACAAGGCCGTGCAGGATCACGTCGAAAACTATGCCCGCGAAGGGCAACCCTCCCTCCTGGAGATGCGGACATACCGGTACCAGGGCCACTCCATCACCGACCCTGCAGAGTACCGGGCCGAGAACGAGCTCGATCAGCGCAAGAGCGAAGACGCGATTGCGCGCCTCCAGCAGTACGTCATCGACCACGACATCGCCACGGAGGAGGAAATCGACGAGATGGACGACGAGGCGACGCAAACGGTGAAGGAGGCCATCGACGCCGCCGACGCCGCGGACTTCCCGGACGACGAAGCCATCTACGACGATATTTACGCTCAGGAAGAGTATCCCTTCATCGCCTGAGGTTTTGCGCGCTGCCACCCTGAGACTCTCACCCCTGCATACTCAATTCGAAATCACCCATGGCTACGCTGCAATTTCGCGAGGCGCTCCGCGCCGCGATGACCGAAGAGATGGAGCGCGACGACGACATCTTCCTCATTGGGGAAGAGGTCGCCGAGTACGACGGCGCCTACAAGGTGAGCAAGGGCATGCTCGACCAGTTCGGCCACAGCCGCGTCATCGACTCGCCCATCAGTGAGCTCGGCTTCGCGGGGCTCGGCATCGGGGCGGCGATGAATGGTCTTCGGCCCATTGTCGAGTTCATGACGTTCAACTTTTCGTTTGTCGCCTTCGATCAGGTCATCAATAATGCGCCGAACATGCGCTACATGTCCGGCGGACAGTTCGACATGCCCATCGTCTTCCGCGGTCCGAATGGCGCGGCCGGGCAGCTTGGCGCTACACACTCCAACTCGACCGAGGCGTTGTATTCGAACTTCCCGGGCCTGAAGGTGGTCTCCCCCTCCATCCCCGACGACGGCAAAGGGCTACTCAAGACGGCCATTCGGGACGATGATCCGGTGGTCTTCCTCGAAAGCGAGCTTATGTACGGCCTGAAGGATGAGGTCAGCGAGGAAGACGACTACACGATCCCGCT
>CAZTDC010000509.1:0-2538 GCA_964612165.1 uncultured Salinivenus sp. | reverse complement strand
AGCATGAGCCGGTCCTGCGCCCGCTCCTGATTCTCGAACTGACCGCCCCACTCGGCCAGGTACCCGGTGGGCAAGGAGACCTCGCTCCGGAACGCCTCCTTCGCCTCGGCCACGAAGCTGCCGGCGTCGCGCCCACTGAGGTTGATGCCGAGCGTGACTTTGCGCTTGCCCTGTTCTCGTGCCACCTCCGCGGGCGCCTCCGTAAGCTCGACGGACGCCACGTCCTGAAGGCGCACGCGGGCTCCCTCGACGGTCGTCAGCGGGAGGTTGCGGATCGACTCGACGGAGCCGCGGGACGTCTCCTGGAACTTCGCGACCAGGGCAAAGCGGCGGTCTCCTTCTCGAACTGTGCTCAGCCGCTCACCGCCAATCGCCACGTCGATGGCCTGCTGAATGGTGCCCACGCTCAGGCCGTAGCGCGCGGCCCGGGCCCGGTCGATGGTGACCTCCACGTAGCCGTACCCGGCAATCTGGGAGGGCAGCACGTCCGCCACGCCCGCAATGTCGGCGACCGCATCGGCGGCCTCCGCCTGCAGCCGCCGGAGCTCGTCGAGGTCGTCGCCGTAGATTTTGAGCGCGATCTCGCTCTTGGCCCCGCTCACCATCTCGTCCAGCCGAAGCGCGATAGGCTGGGTGAAGGCAAAATTGGCCCCCGGAATCTGATTGACACGCGTCCGCATCGAGTCCACGAGGGCCTCTTTCGAGTCGAAGGCCCACCTGTCGCGCGGCGCGAGGCCCACGAACATGTCCGTCAGGTTCTGGCCCATGGGGTCGAAGGCCACGGCGGGGCGGCCGGTCTTGCTCACCGCCGTGGTCACCTCCGGAAAGTCCATGAGGGCACGCTCGACCTTGGTCTGCACCTCGGTCGAGGTTTCGAGGGCTGCGTCCGGCTCCAGAGCCACCTGAATGGCCACCGAGCCCTCCTCCAGGTCTGGCGCAAACTCGGTCCCGAGCGTCGAGAAGAGGCCGAGGCCCAGTCCCCCCACAACCACGGCGGTCCCAACTGTCGCCCAGCGGTGGGTCAGCGCGGTGTCGAGGAGGGGTTCGTACACCGACTGGAGGGCCGCCACCACGCGAGTCGACGAGCCGCGCTCTTCCGTGCCAGACGTTCCATTCTCTGGCAAGGGGGCCTCCCCGTCGCCTCGGGCCTCATCCGTCGGACCGGCCTCGTCCGCCGACTCGCCGACCGACGCGAGCAGGTACGAGCTGAGGGCCGGCGCCATCGTGAGCGCCAGAAAGAGGGCGGCCATCAGGGCGAAAGACACTGTGAACGCCATGGGCCGAAACATGCGGCCTTCCATCTGCTGCAGGGTGAAGAGGGGCAAGAAGACCGCGATCACCACGCCGACGGAGAAGGCGATGGGACGGGCGACTTCCCGCCCGGCCCGCACCACAATGAGACCGATCGACTCCTCCGGGTTCTGCTCGCGGAGGCGGTAGATGTTCTCCACCATCACAATGGCCCCGTCCACGAACATGCCGAGCCCGATGGCGAGGCCCCCAAGGCTCATGAGGTTCGCTTTGAACCCGAAGTAGTTCATCAGAATGAACGTGATGAGCGCCGTCATGGGCAGCACCAGGCTCACGATGAGGGCCGAGCGCCAGTCGCCCAGAAAGCTGATGAGGACGAGCAGCACGAGCAATCCTCCAATGAGGAGGCTCGTCGTGACCGTGGAGATGGCCGCGCTGGTGAGTTCGTTGCGGTTGTAGTACACGTCGACGCCCACGCCCGGCGGCAGCGCCTGCTTCAGTTCGTCCATCTTGGCCTCCACGCTGTTGACCACCTCCTGCGCGTTGGCGCCGCGGCGCATCATGACGATGCCGGTGACGGTCTCTCCCTCCCCGTCGGCCGTGGCGGCGCCGTAGCGCACGGCGTGGTCCACCTGCACGTCGGCCACGTCGCTCATGAGAATGGGCGTGCCGCCCCGACTCGTGATGACGGTGTTTTTGATGTCGTCGACGACAGTGCCGTCGCCCGCTCCGAGGCGCCCGACGCCGCGCACCACGTACTGCTGGTCGTTCCGGGTGATGTAGCTGCCCCCGGCGTTCTGGTTGGCCTCCCGAAGCGCCGCGTAGGCGTCGTCGAGCGAGAGGTCGTAGTTTACCAGCTGGCCCGGATCGAACCGCACGTGGTACTGCTTCACGAAGCCGCCGAGGGCATTGGCCTCCACGACTCCCTCCACGGTGCGGAGCTCGGGGGCCAGGATCCAGTCCTGCATCGTGCGGAGCTCCCGGGCGGAGTAGGAGCGCCCGTCGCCCGGCTCGTCCGTCAGGGTGTACTGGTACACCTGCCCGAGGGCCGTCGACAGCGGGCCGAGCGACGGCGTGGCCTTGTCCGGCAGGTCCTCCTTTACACTGGAGAGCCGCTCTGAGACGAGGCGACGGACGAAATACGGGTCCATGTCTTCCTCAAACACGAGTGTGACGACGCTCAGGCCGAACTGGCTCAGCGAGCGGTTGTCCGTCACCCCCTCAAGATTCGTCATGCTCGTCTCGATGGGGTAGGACACCAGCTTCTCCACCTCGACGGGCGACATG
>CAZTDC010000508.1:0-2548 GCA_964612165.1 uncultured Salinivenus sp. | reverse complement strand
GCTTCACCGAGACGCGGAAGATGGTGTTGGTCCGCTAGCGGACCCGGTTCGCTAGTGAACCAGCTCCGCTAACGGACCGGGTCTGCTGACGGCCCAGGTCCGCAGCGCACCGTAGTTGGTAGCAATTCTGTCCTCATGCACAAGATCCCGCGGGAACGAGACGGCTGCAAACCCGTCCGGAACAGCTGATTTTCAACGGCCCGCGCTCCGTTTTGGCATTCGGAATGGGAACGTCGACGCGGGTATGAATGAGAAGCGGGATCTACACCTCTATTTGTCGAGTCGAAGGATCTACGCCGCTGCCCGACAGACCAACGACGTCGTGGCAGGGCCTCAGTCACCCCTTGGCGACGCGGCGCCTTCATCAGATTTGCATGTCCGCTTCCAGTCTATTATTCCGTTTATGTGACGTATTTCTTGCTTACGATTTTTACAATTTCTCTCTGGAGTGTCTTCGCGGGATTCGTCCCGTTCGCGACGAGTCTGTTCTCTTCTTCTGCTTTCGAGTGGGGCGGGTTCGGGCCATCGGAGCGCAGCTTCCTTTGATCGGACCCTGAATCCCGTTTCGGACCGAAAGTCAGGTACGTTTCCCTCTTTGACCCTAAAATGTCGGAGTTGACGGGGAAGAATGTCCGAATCGGGTCTGCTCTGTGTTCTATGTTTCGCGTCCTGCTGCCGAATCAATTACTCCCGACGGAGTGAGAAAAGTCGGGATTCCCTTGTCCATCCTCGTTTGACTGTGGGCTGTTTGTAGAGGCGGCGATTCGCCCGCTCGCTGTATCCGTCACTGACGCGCCGTCCTTCACCATGGAACGATTTGTCTCACTTCTCCTCGTTGGCTTCTCTCTTTTCGTTCTCCCCGGCCTGACGCACGCCCAAATTTCGTGGACCGGCAATGGGGACGGCACCTCCTGGAGCGACGCGGACAACTGGGACGCGGCGAGCGCGCCCGGCCTCGGGGATGTCGCCGTGATCGATTTGTCGCCGGGCTCCGCCTACACCGTGCAGGTCAGTTCGAGCGTGACCGTCGACAGTCTGAATTTGGCGTCTTCCGACGCAACGCTGTCCATAGACTCAGGAATCACGCTCAAGACAGATTTGGGATACAGGCAATCGAGTGGGACGCTTACGGGCGATGGCGTTTTGACGGTTCTGGGAATTCTCGACTGGAACGGAGGCTCGATGACCGGAGGGAGCACCACAGAGGCGAGAGGAGGCTTTGACATTGGAGGCAACGTAACCCTGGATGGGCGTCTGCTCTCGTTGTTCGGCGGTCAGCGAGGGACGAAGAGCAACGGGCAGGTGACCGGGGCCAATGGGGCGGTGATTGAGGTTCGGGACAATGCGGTGTTGGAGGATCAGGACAGCGACGGTTTTGAGCTGGGGGCAGGGTCGGCCCCGACCTTGGAGGTGGGCGGGACCTACGAGTACATGGCCGGCGGCACCCAGACGATCGACTGGCAGGTCCAGAACACCGACACGCTGAAGACGACGGGGAGCGGGGAGTTGGAGCTGACCGGGTCGCTTTTGGATTCGGGCGGGACCGGTGGGCAGGCCGAGGGGACCTACCAGGCCCAGAGCGGAACGCTGGAGATTCTTCTGGGAGAGGCGACGACGTTCCTCAGCGGGTCGTCGGTTGAGAGCGCCTCGGGGGCGACCCTGCAGTTCAACAGCGACGTCAGCGGGGCGACGGCCGCCGACGTGGCCGGGACCGTTGACGTGCAGGGCACCCTGCAGGTGGGCGGGAGCGACACGACGGCAGTGACGATCCAGTCGGGGGCGAGCCTAGCGTCGCTGGCGGCCGAGGATTTGGTGTTGGAGACCCGGGGCCAGCTGGCGGTCAACACGACGGGGGACCTGTCGGTGGGTCGGCTTCGGGTGGAGGGGTTCGCCACGTCGTTCCGGCCCAGTTCGGTAGTGACGGTGCAGGGGGAGGCGCGCTTTAGCGGGAACGACGCGCTTTTTGAGAGCGACACGACGTTGGTGACGAAGGGCCTTTTCGACGTACAGAACGGTACGCGGATTGCGGGTCCGGACACGGTAATTGCGGAGGTCGGCTTCACGATCAACAATGACGTGACGCTGGACGGCCGTCGGCTGGTGTTGCCCGGCGGTCAGCGAGGGACGAAGAGCAACGGGCAGGTGACCGGGGCCAATGGGGCGGTGATTGAGGTTCGGGACAATGCGGTGTTGGAGGATCAGGACAGCGACGGTTTTGAGCTGGGGGCAGGGTCGGCCCCGACCTTGGAGGTGGGCGGGACCTACGAGTACATGGCCGGCGGCACCCAGACGATCGACTGGCAGGTCCAGAACACCGACACGCTGAAGACGACGGGGAGCGGGGAGTTGGAGCTGACCGGGTCGCTTTTGGATTCGGGCGGGACCGGTGGGCAGACGGAGGGAGCCTACGAGGTCGCAGAAGGTGCGCTTGAGTTTCGACCGAGTTCGTCGACGACGTTTACGTCCGGATCACGGTTGGAGGCGGACACGACCGGGGAGCTGGACCTCGGGAGCCAGGTGAACGCGAAGACGCCGGTGTCGGTGGCCG
>CAZTDC010000507.1:0-2565 GCA_964612165.1 uncultured Salinivenus sp. | reverse complement strand
TCGATGAGACCGCCGACGGTGATTGAGGCGGTCATTCCGACGCCTCCAGTTTCTCGGCGCGGTCGAGTTCGCGACGAACACGTTCGAGTTCGGGGTCGCTGCCGAACTCAACGAGCACGGCTAAGGCGAGCGCTCGAACGAACGGATCGGGGCCGATGCGTGTGTGAGCTGGGCCGCCCGTGAGGAGCTGATTTCACTGGCGGCCTGCCTCGAGGTGGAGATGGGTCTGGTCGGGGCGCACGTGCTTGCGATGGACACACCACCTGCGGCGCAGTTCGGTCGGTGAGTACGGACGGCGAGCACCACCAGAGGTGATGCCGACCAGCCATCCGATCTCCGAAGGGGCATCGCTTGTCAGGCGACCGTCCTTGGGAGAGCGGCCGCTAGATCCCCTCGTGGTGGACCTCCTGCCTGCCGTACACCGGTGTGGGGATCTCCTCATAGCGTGCCTTCAGCTGCAGCGCCAGATACAGCGAGTAGTGGCGTGACTGGTGCAGGTTGCCACCGTGGAACCACAGCTGCTCCACCTGCGTCGGCTTCCACATGTTGCGCTGCTCGCCCTCCCACGGTCCGGGGTCTTTGGGCGTGTCTGAGCCGAGCCCCCAGACCTTCCCCACCTGCCGCGCCGTCTCCTCATCCACCAGGCCGGCCACCCAGCCGTTCATCGAGCCGAAACCTGTGGCGTACACTACAAGATCGGCGGGGAGCTCGGTGCCATCCTCCAGCAGGATCGCATCCTCGGTGAACTCGGTCACCTGCCCACGGGCCACCTCGACCTCACCGTCGATAATGAGCTGACTGGCGCCGGTGTCGATGTAGTAGCCCGAGCCACGGCGGAGGTACTTCATGAACAGCCCCGAGTCGTCGGGACCAAAGTCGATCATGAAACCGGCGTCCTCAAGCGCCTCGTAAAAGTCGGCGTCGATCTCCCTGATTTTGTCATAAATGGGTTTTTGGAACTCATTCATGATGCGGTACGGGAGGGATGCGAAGATCATGTCCGCCCGGTGGGTGTCAATGCCGTTCTCGACGGCCTGCTCGGAGTACAGATCACCGAGTGCGTGCTCCAACAGTGAGTCCGTCTTGACGACGTGCGTCGATGACCGCTGCACCATCGTCACGTCCGCGCCGACCTCCCAGAGCCCCTCACAGATGTCGTGGGCTGAGTTGTTCGAACCCACCACTACCACGGACTTGCCCTCATACTCCTCGTCGGGGCCGGGGTGCTCGGACGAGTGGTGCACCTCGCCGGTGAAGCGCTCCTCGCCGGAGAGGTCGGGCACGTTAGGCTTGCCGCTCATGCCCGTCGCCATCACGAGCTCCTGCGGACGCAACACGAGCTCCTCACCGTCACGGTTGACCTCAACCTCCCAGGTGCCAGTCTCCTCGTCGTACTCTGCACTGGTGGCCTCGGTCTTCGACCAGTAGTTCAGCTCCATCACCCGCGTGTACATCTCTAGCCAATCGCCGAGCTTGTCCTTCGGTGAGAACACCGGCCAGTTGTCGGGGAACTTGATGTACGGGAGGTGGTCGTACCAGACGGGGTCGTGCAGCGCGAGCCCCTTGTACCGGTTGCGCCAGGAGTCCCCCGGCCGGTCGTTCTTCTCGACGATGATCGTGGGCACGCCGAGCTGGCGGAGCCGTGCACCGAGCGCGATGCCGCCCTGTCCCCCACCGATGATCACGGTGTGCGGCTGCTCGGTGTACCCCAGGTTCTCCAGCTCCTCCTCACGGAGCTCTGTCCACGTCTTGCGGTCTGGGTCCGCAACCGGCTCTGCGCCCCTCGGTCGGTCTCTGCCCTTGGGCTCCTCATGCCCCTTCAGCTCCGTCAGTGCGGTCAGGAAGGTCCACGCACCGCCATCTTTCAGCCGGACGACACCCTCACCACGACCCACCTCGGTCTCGAAGGTGAACCAGGCGGTGATGATCCCATCCTCCTCCTCCGCCGGCTCGGAAAGCTCGAAGCCCGACGGACCGATGTGCGCGAGTGTCTCCTCGAGCATGTCCTCGACGCCACTGGGATTCTCCACCGTCTTGATGTTCCAGGTAAACGCGACCAGGTCGCGCCAGTAGCTCGTCGCACAGAACATCTCCGCCGCAGCGGCGGCATCCTCCCGGCGCATCGCATCCTCGAACTCCTCCAGGAACGCCTGTGCCGTCTCGGTCGCATCGTCGATGTCGGCATCGGCGAGCTGTTCGGACATCTGCTCTGGCGAGCTCATCGGTTCTCCTCGTCCGCTGGGGTGGTCGCCACAGCGGGTGTCGGTACCGATTGCAATTCAGGTCGGTCGGTTTGATCATTAGAGAACATCATCTTACAAAGGTGTCGTCTCTTACTTAATGATTGTTCACAAAGATTTATGATCTATACCGGCTCGATTACAATGTTTGGATTGTGACGGTGGAGATCGTTACGCAATTCAAAGCCATCATATCTTCCCGCGAGCCCAGTTAGAACGGACAGGATACGATTCGGGGAACAACCACCACGACAGGAAGCGTGTGAATGAAATCGCGAACCGTGTCCCACTCACCCAATCGGGAAACCTCGACATATTCGATTCA
>CAZTDC010000506.1:0-2566 GCA_964612165.1 uncultured Salinivenus sp. | reverse complement strand
GGGGCCAAGGTCTCGATCGAGGTGGGCACGCCGACGGTGATCGTTGTGCTCATGGGCGCCGTCACTGGGACCGTCGGGGGCATCCTCCGCGACGTGCTCTGCGACGAGACGCCCTTGATCCTACGGCGCGAGATCTACGCCACGGCGGCGCTGGGCGGCGGCGTGGTGTACGTCGTCCTGCGAGGGACCGCTCTTCCTCTTCCACTCCCCACGATCGCGGCCGTCGCCTCGGTTTTCTTGACTCGGCTGGCTGCTCTCCAGTGGAACCTACACCTCCCCTCCTTCCGCATTGGGGACCCGCCCGGGTAGAACCGTCGGCAGGACATTCGATCGTTGCTTGGGGGATCGGAGGCCACGAGAGGCGGCGCTTGCGGTGGAGATTTCATACCAGGCAGCTTCGCTCTGAAGCTGAAATATGCGAGTACGATTCGACATGGGTTCGGATCCAGAGAGGAGATGAGAAAGCGATTTTCTTGTCGGCGCGACGTTCAGTAGTTTAGAAACACCTACAACCCGCCGACGAGGCTCCGTCTTTTTCACGCTCCTCACCATTGGTCATGCGTTTCTTCTCGCCCCTCCTCAGCGCGTTGACGGTTTTCGTACTCGTCGGATGTGCCAGCTCCGGACCGGGAACGTCTGACGACGCCACGGCGGCCGACACGACGTACGACGACGCCGCCCTCGAAAACATGCGAGAGGGCACCTACAATGACGCCTGGGAATCGAGCTACGAGCCGCTGCCCGCCCGGCCGACCGTCATCCAGGACGCAACTGTCATGACGGCTGCGGGCGAGACGATCGAAGAGGGCGACGTGCTGCTCCGCGACCGGAAGATCGATTCAGTGGGCACAACGGTGCCGGTGCCCGAGGGCGCCCGGGTCATCGACGGCAGCGACAAGTACGTGACGCCCGGCCTGATCGACAGCCACTCCCACCTCGGGGTCTCGGCCACGCCGGAGGTCGGGCCACATTACGACAACAACGAAGAGGGCATGGCAACGCCAGGGCTCTGGATGGAGCACGGCGTGTGGCCGCAGGGGCCCGGCTTTGCACGGGCGTTGGCCGGCGGCACGACCACGGCTCTGCTACTGCCCGGGAGCGGCGACGTCATCGAGGGCCGCGGCTTCACGGCCAAGCTCGTGCCGGGCCAATCGCCCCAGGACATGAAATTTCCCGACGCGCCCCCGACCCTCAAGATGGCGTGCGGCGAAAATCCGAAGGGCGGATCCGCCTACCCGACCACGCGGATGGGGATTGCGGAGGGCTTCCGCAGCACGTTCATCAAGGCCCAGAAATACCGCGAAACGTGGGACGCGTGGCTTGACGACCCGACTGGTGAGCCTCCGGAGCGAGACCTTGCGATGGAGACCCTCGCCCAAGTGCTGCGCGGCAACATGCTCGTGCAGGTCCACTGCTACCGGGCCGACGACATGACGACGCTGCTGGAAATTGCGCAGGAGTTCGACTTCGACATCCGCTCCTTTCACCACGCCGTCGAGGCGTACAAGATTCGCGACCGCCTCGCCGCGCAGGACGTGTCGGCGTCGATGTGGTCGGACTGGTGGGGGTTCAAGATGGAGGCCTTCGATGGCATCCCGGAAAACGTGGCGCTGATGCACGAGGCCGGGGCCCGCGCCATCGTCCACTCCGACGACGACCTCGAGATTCAGCGTCTCAACCAGGAGGCGGCCAAGGCCCTGCGGGACGGTCGGGAGGCCGGCCTCGAGATCACGCGCAACGAGGCGCTCCGCTGGATTACGGCCAATCCCGCGTGGGCACTCGGCATTCAGGATCGGGTCGGGACCCTGGAGGAAGGGAAGAACGCCGACGTCGTGATCTGGTCCGGGGACCCGTTCAGCATCTACACGAAGGTCCAGCGCGTGTGGGTCGACGGAGCGCTCGTGTATGACCGCAATGATCCCGACTACCAGCCCCGCTCGGACTTCGAGTTGGGCGGCCCGCGCCCCCAGAACTGACCCATCGTCCATCAGCCGGCTCGCTCGACCTGCCTGACGCCTCCCGTTCCCATGCTTTCATTTCGCTCCCTCCTTTTTCTCCCCGCTTTGCTGGTCGCAGGCCTTCTGTGGTGCCCACCTGCCCATGCCCAAACGACCGCCATCGTGGGGGGCACGGTCCATCCCGTCAGCGCCCCCGCCATCGAGGACGGGGTCGTGCTATTGGAAGACGATACAATCGCAGCGGTTGGACCGCGCGCCGAGGTCCCGATTCCGGAGGGGGCTCGCCGCATTGACGCCACCGGCAACGTGGTGACGCCCGGCCTCATCGACGCGGCCACGTCGACCGGCCTCATTGAGGTGAGTGCCGTGGGCTCGACCCGCGATCAGGCCCTCGACACCGACGACCCCGTTCGGGCGGCCTTCCGCGTCACAGACGGTATCAACCCAAACTCCGTGGTCATTCCCATCACCCGCCTCGGCGGGGTCACCACCGTGGCCTCAATCCCAACGGGCGGGGCCATTTCAGGACAGGGGGCCGTGATCGACCTCCGCGGCGCGACGATCGAGGAGATGCTTGTGCGCGACCGGGCGGCCCTGTACGCCCACTT
>CAZTDC010000505.1:0-2568 GCA_964612165.1 uncultured Salinivenus sp. | reverse complement strand
TCAGGTCGCGGAGCCGGAAGAGGTCGTACGAACGGGTGTGAATGAGGTCAACGTAGGCCAGCAGGTCGTCCCCAAACTGCCGCTGCACGCCCACAGAGAACTGGTGCGTCTGCGGGTTCTCGTAGCCGTTCGGGTTCAGAATGCGGCGCTCATTGCTGAAGGAGGCCTGAATCTGCGCGCGGCTCAGGTCCGACGCCGTCGGGCCCTCCAGGTAGTCCACGTTCTGCGGGCTCGCGCTCCGGTTGCCGCTGAACGTGACCTGGTCGACGTCCGTGTCGCTCGGGAGGCGGCCGTCCTCAACGAGCGCGCGGATCTGCTCCTTGTAGGCCGAGCTGTTGACGTTCTGCTGGAGGGCGTCGCTGACGACGGAGTAGACGATCTTGTCGTAAAAGATGCCGTAGCCGCCGCGTAGGGTGGTGCGCTCGTCGATCGCATAGTTGAGGCTGAGGCGCGGAGCGAGGTTGTCCCAGTCGGCCTCGGCCCGTCCCCCACCCCCCTTCGACAGGCTGTCGTAGTCGTACCGCAGGCCCGCCGTCACCGTGAGGTCCGCGATCGGCGAAAACTGGTCCTCCACGTAGAGGCCGATCAGGTTCTGCCGTCGTCCGAAGGTGGACGGCCGCAATTCGACGCTGTAGTTGGTAACGGTGAGGGCACTTCGGCTCGCGTTCAGCACGGACGGCAGCTCACCGGGCATCAGGTTCGGCCCCACGTTCGCGTTCTGAAACGCCGCGTACTGGGCCGAGTCCAGCTGCACGACGTAGTTGCCGTTCGGGTTGCCGCCCCCCGCCAGGCTGTGGCCGGACGAGAGCACGTCGGCGCCGGCCTTCAGCGTATGGCTACCCACCTGATAGGTCAGCTTCTGCTGCACCTGGAGTGTGTTCTCCACGCTGTCGAACTGGTACCCTGGATGTCCAATCAGGGCGATCCCGGCCCCGGTCGGGTCCTGCACAAAAACCTGCGGGCTATTCGGATTGGCCGCGTTGGCGTAGTCCCAATTGAACCAGCTGTACTGCAGGTTGCTCTCGTAGGTGATCCCCTCGTCGGCATACGTAGTCTGGACCGCCGCGTGCACGCCGTCGCGGCGCTGCGTGTTGGCCGCGCTCGCAAACGAGATGCCACCCGTGAGGCCGCCGCCCTGCCGGTCGATGCGCACGCGGTTGGCGTTGAGGCGCGCCGTGGAGCGCCACTGGTCGTTCCAGCGATGGTCGATGCGCCCCGTAAAGTACGTAAACTGATTCTGCCCATTGATCGTCGTGCTCAGGCCCGGCGTCGAAAGCTTGTTGTCCTTCCAGTCCGTCGTGTGCTCCAGGTTCGCGAAGAAGAAGGTCTGATCCTGCACGATGGGGCCGCCGAGGGCAAAGCCGCCCTGATGCCGCTGAAACCCACTCTTCACCGCGTTGCCCGACAGGTCGCGCTGGGTCGGCGTTTCGTTGCCAAACTCCCCGTCGATCGGTTGGCCGGGACGCGTCAGGTAAAAGCCCTCGCCCGTCCACTCGTTGCTTCCGGACTTGGTGGTGACGTTGAAGATGCCGTTGCCGGTGCGCCCGTACTCGGCGGAGTAGGTGCTCGTGAGAACCGTCACGTCCTTCACCGCCCCCGTGGGCACCTCAAACTGCGGGCCGCCCAGAAACTGCTCGTTGTTGTCCATCCCGTCGATCAGGTAGTTCGTGTAGAGGCCGTTGGCCCCGTTGATGCTCACGTTCGGGGCCTCCGGGAAAAATCCGGTCGACGGCGTGACGTTGGGCAGGCGGTAGAGCGACTGCGTGAAGTTGCGGCCCTCGACGGGCAGCTCTTCGAGCGACGCCCCCGACAGGCTCGACGAGACCTCGGCGTTGACGCGGTTGACCTCGGCCACGCCGCGGCTGCCCTCCACCACCACCTCGCTCATGTCGTACTCGGCCACCGGGGTGAGCAGCAGCGTCACGCTCCGCGTAAAGTTGGAGCGGAGCTCCACGTCGCGGGTCCGAGCAGCGTAGAACTGATCGTTTTCTTCGACGAACACGGTGTAGCTCCCCGAGGTGGAGAGCCCGCGCCACGCCACACTGCCTTGCTTGTTGGTCGTGCGGGTGGCCGAAAAGCCAATGTCTTCGTTGACGACGTGGACGGTGACGTCCGGGACGGGCGTCTTGGCCTTCACGTTGACGGTGTGCACCTCAAGCCCGGCCTGGGCGTGGCCCGCCGTTGGAAGGGCGAGGAGCACGACGACGGCTCCGAGGAGGGTGGTGAGGGATTGTCGAACGGAAAAAATGGTGCGAGCAACAGATCGAATCATGGTGGACGACGGAAAACGGTTGGGAGCGTCTCCCACACGGGCTCCGAGGAAAACACGGTCGGGACGGGTCGGGCGATAGTAGGTACAAGAACGGCACCTGCACAGCCCACCCCCGTGGAGGAGAACCAGGACAGCGACGGCAACGGACCGACCTCTCTCGTCAAACGACACTCTCCAGAGAGAAGCCTCGATGATAAGCGGGTGACTGCGCTTCGGCCAAAGGGACAGTCGTCCGCGCCACGGGTATCCTCGGCATGATCAAACCACTACGATGAACGGCGCGAGGACTGCCCGTG
>CAZTDC010000504.1:0-2587 GCA_964612165.1 uncultured Salinivenus sp. | reverse complement strand
GAAAACTCTTATCTCGGCGGGTCTCGCCGGATGCATATCCGAATCTGGGCCGGCCCGTGCGTGACCGAGCAAGTCGAATCCGTAGAGATTGACGTTCGCCTCCACACACTGAAGGGAAGCGGAAAGGGCGGGCGGATACTCTTCGAATGCGGACAACCGCCATATCCCAGATATTTCGTATCGGCCTCTATTGATGGTCAGACGTTTCACCTGGTTGCTGATGTGCCTGCAGGGGCCACTCGTAGTTTCACGTCGGATACAGACCGGTTCTCAGAGCCGACGATGCGCCCTTCTTCTAACTGGATATGGTCCTACAAAACAGAATCAGTCGAGTAAGATGGTCGAATCAGACATATCAGAACTCGAAAATCGACTCCGGGGGCTCTCCTCCTCGGTCCGAAAGACGGTCGTGGACGACCTAAAGGAACGGCTCGGCGATTTCAGGTCGAAGATTGGTCGGATTCCCTCCCCTACGCCGCCTCCACGCACTACCCTTCAGATCCAGGGAGAAGCAGATCTGGAAGGTGCCTGGCAGAACTACCTTGCCTATTTTCTCGACCCGTCGGGTCATCACGGTCTAGAAACCGATGCCCTCAACCAATTCCTGGGCGGGCTCAGCGACCGGGTAGGTGGGACTCTCCCCGACCGTGTCCGTGATCACGTCTCTGAAGACGTTGAGATCTTTACCGAACGGACATCGGACGCCGGCAACCAGCCGGACCTCATCATTTGGCAAGAAGACCGGTTCTTCGTCTGCTGCGAGCTGAAGCTCTACTCTTCCGAGACGGAGAATCAAACCCGGCGCTACGTAGAGGACGACCAGTTGGGGCCCAAACTGAAAGAAGATGTCCCCGAACAAGGACACCACTACGTTTACATCAGGCGCCCGGGAGGCGACCGATCAAATGCAGACCAGTTCGCAGACATCAGTTGGGAGCAGGTAAAAAAATGGCTCGAGCCCCTCGTTACCCAGAGCCACGGCCAATATCCCTCACGCACGACTGCTCAGCTCAGCGATTTTCTCGACACCATCCGCCTAGATATGACCGACGACTTCCACCTCGAGACCGAAAAGGAGAAAATGGCTCTGTACTTCGAATACCTCGACGCGATTGAAGAGGCGAGGGACGGGCTCGAGACGGTTTGGGAGCACGCAAAGGAAAATTGGAGGCGACGCTTCCTCGAGGGATACCTCCCGGAGACGTGGACGGAGGAATGGCACTGCGACCCCAGAGTGTACGGCCAGATCTACCACTCGAAATGGAGACGAGAGAACAGCCTCAAGCTGCCTGATGGTAAAGTTGAGATGCACTTCGTGCATCTGATACGCAATATAGAGTCCTTCGAAGAGGGAAAGCTCACCTTCGAGCTCCGGTGGTCCGGCGGCCAGAACCAGTATAAGAAGCGGTTCACGGAGCTCTTCCAAAGCAAACGGTTTGCTGGCGAGCTCGACCCAGTGTTAGGGGAATACGATGTCATAAAAGCCCCAAACGTCACGCGAAAGAATCCCCGGCTCATTAGGAAAATATACGACGTAGACAGGCGCGACCTGCCCTCAAGCTACTACGAAACTCTCTCCACCGCGGTGAAGGAGCATCAGCAGCTGGCACCCGCGATCAACAAGGTGCTTGACGCCGCCATCCAGGAGATAGATGAGGAAACGCAGAACTCCATGCCTGATCGGTAAACGTAGCGGTGCATTTCGCTGCCCTTGCTTCTCCAAACAGTCCCCCATGCCGTGACTGACACTCGCCAGCCGCATGTAGACAACAAATCCATCGGGGGCGTCCCCGAAGACAAGTCCAGTAGGCTCCCAGCCGTTTTCGATGCCAACCTTCCGCCGCTCGTCGCCGAGGCGGACCCAGACGCCGAAGAGCGGTTCCTCGAGTCTTTTGCCGCCCAGATTCGCAACGAAAACACTCGGAGGGCCTACGGCCGCGCCGTCGGTCAATTTCTTTCGTGGGCCCACAGGCAGGGATTCTCCCTGAAGGGAATCACCCCAATGGTCGTCTCCGCTTACGTCGAGCAGATGGGCAAATCGCTGGCCACGATCAGGCAGCACCTCTACGCACTGCGCCAGCTCTTCGATTGGCTCCAGTTCGGAGGAACCCTGAAAATCAATCCCGCCGAGCCGGTCAAGGGACCGAAGCATATCCAGCGCGAGGGCTCTGCGCCGATCTTGACTGCCGGGAAGGCAACAGAGTTCATCGAGGGGCTCCCGACCTCCTCCATCAAGGACAAGCGCGACAGGGCCATCATCGGCGTCCTTGCATACGCGTTCGCACGCGTGTCCGAGATCGCAAGAATGAGGTGGGAGGACTACTACCAGGCTGGGCGCCGCTGGAAGGTGCGCCTGCGGGAGAAGGTCTGAAAGCAAAGGGATGTCCCCCTCCACCACAAGGCCAAAGATTACCTCGACGCGTATCTGGAAGCCGCAGGTAGCACGCGCAACGACGAATCCGGCGAAACGCCCCACAGCGACAGCTCCAATAGCGACAGTTGCCCCACTGAGACCGAAAACCTGCCGCTCTTCCGTACCATGGGGCCATCTCTCGGCCCGCCGGATGAGCCGGACCTCGGTCCTGCG
>CAZTDC010000503.1:0-2589 GCA_964612165.1 uncultured Salinivenus sp. | reverse complement strand
ACTGGGTATCTTGATCGCCTTGAATTTGGGGCTGTAGGCGCGAGTGCTCGTGGCAGGGCATGGTCTGGTTTTCGTTAACAGGGACAGTGCACCCTGAGTCCGACCCTCGCTCTTATTCAACCCCCCGGCCCAGCTTTTCGAGCGCACCTCGTCGGATATCCGCGCAAGCAGGATACACAATTGCTATTACCCGCGCATGGTTTTTGCTCATATTCTTTAGGGCTGAGCGACTTCTTTTCATCTTGCTCGGTGGTGATTCCTCTGTACGTTTTTGCTCTCAAACTGAAGACGAGGCATCTGCTATGAAAACCGCTACCGGTCTCCTTTTGAGCGTGGCACTTCTCCTGCTTGCACCGATCGCCGCGCGGGCCCAGCCGACTGTTGACGGCCAGACGACCGACAACGAATACGTACAGCTTGGCTCCTCGCCTCCTGAACCCGGCGGGTCGTTCACTGGAGGCGTAGTCGGGCTTGGGGCTCACGCCGGTCCCGACTCCCTGTACGTGGCCGTTGAGGGGCAAGTAAGCAATAATACAGGGGACAAGACTCCTGACTTGGTTGTCTTCATCAACTCCAACGGCGTGGACGGCGTCGATGCCGGAACGCTGCTTCCTCCCGGGGATGAGTGCTGCTCGCCGTTTATCCATGTCGATAGCATGCGGATGGACATGGAGACGGACTTTGGCGTTCGGCTCACCGGCGACGCGGAAAACCCGTGGGCATTTGCGAGCTTCGCCGACTACGCGGGCTACGTGGCCGGGGACAGCACCGACAATGGGAAGGTGAACGACGAGTTTGAGAAGACGCTCAAATCCCTGGACGGGACCCCGCAGCAAGGGAAGGCCACCGGGGGCACCTACGCCTACGACGACACCGCCGACGTAGACGCGATCGACGGCACCGGACTGGAGTTTGCCATTCCCCACGACTCGCTCGGGACCTCCGAGAGCGACGAGTTCCAGTTTTTCGTCATCTACGGGTTCGCGGAGGATACCCTCTCAGCAACCCTGATTCCCGACGACGGGGAGAAGACCCTTTACAGCCCGTCGGAGGACTGGACGGCCGTCAGCGGAACGCAGGCGACCGGGGCGCAAGTCCTCCCGGTCGAACTTGCCTCCTTTAACGCCCGGGTCAACGGGAGCGACGCCGTTTTGAGTTGGAAGACCGCCTCTGAGACAAACAACGCTGGCTTTGCGGTCGAGCATGCCACTGGCTCCGGCTCGTTCGAGCAGGTCGGGTGGGTCAGCGGAGCCGGCACCACCACCGAAGCGCAAAGCTACCGGTTTGTCGTCGAAGGCCTCCTGGCAGGAACCCACCGCTTTCGGCTTCGGCAGGAGGATCTCGACGGGAGCGCGGCGCTGAGCAGCCTTGCAACGGTCAGGGTCCGTCCTGAGGGGCCGGTCAGCATCGAGAAAATCGCCCCGAACCCTGTTCGCGAGACGGCGACCCTTCGGTTTGCGACCCGCGAGAGCGGTCCTGTGACCGTGTCCCTCTACGACGTGCTTGGCCGCCGAGTGGAGACGCTCCATGAGGGCCGCGTGTCGGGCGGGCAGGCCCAGCGGGTTAGGCTGGACGCCTCTTCGCTTTCGAGCGGCGTGTATCTCCTGCGCGTTCGGGGAGAGGGCTTCTCCCGGACGAAGCGCATCACCGTTGCTCAATAATTCAGGCGAGTTACAAGCAGCCTGAGCAGCAACGTGAGGAGACCGGCTCTTCCGTGTCACCGCCCAGGCGCGACCATCCCGCGAAACAGCGCCGTCCACGCTGGGCCCTTCGCGGACAGAACTGGCGATAAACCCCGAACCCGCCCTTCTGAGGCGCTGAACGAGACACTTCGGCGTCCAGAGACGCTCTGAGAACGAGTTGTGCTATATGTCTACAATATGTGCACCCCCGATGAGCGCCTGGAATCGGCGGTTGGACCATCGATTCTCCGTCGGATGATAGACGAGCTGAGTTTGGGTACTGGGAGTGAGTCTGGAGAGAACTGCCCACGGACAGCGAAGGGGCCTCACACATACGGTCGCACATACCTTCTGGCGCTGATACACATGCCTTGCACAATAGCACAACCCGTTCTGAGAGGCGATTCGTTACGGCTGGCAGGGGGACAGCCCGTTCTTTCTCACGAGACAGCCGCCAATCATGCCCCCACGCAGCACGAGTGCCCGTGCACGGAACGAAGAGCGGGTCAGTGCCGGGGAGCTTCGGCAGTGGGGCGGCACTGTGGCCGCGACGGTCATCGGCTTCGCGGGGGCGCTGGAGACAGGCCCGGAGGCGGTCTGTGAGGCCATGCAGGACGCGGGCGTGACGCCGATGGTGGACACGGCCCGCCGGGGCGACAAGTCAACGGACAAGCACGACGAACGACCCGATGATCCGGGGCGGCGGTCCCTGGCGCTTACGACGGAGGACTTTCAGGCCGTGGCCGAGGAGGCGGAGACATAGAAAAAGCCCGCCGACAGCGCGGAGAACCTTGGGGGCGGGAGAACGCTGCGACGGGCCAAAGCTTCTTTCTAAATCACCATTTATCAATATGGCTCTTGTTAGGTCACAGGTGTAATTGCACGCCGCACATGCGCTGAAGGAGAG
>CAZTDC010000502.1:0-2596 GCA_964612165.1 uncultured Salinivenus sp. | reverse complement strand
CCGATCGGGTGGCCGATTTCCTCTACGACGTGGCGGTGGACGAGTACCTCGAACAGGTCCTGCCCCCCATTCCCCGCCCCGACCTCGACCGGCGTCCGGTCCTCGTCGTCGAACAGTCGCCCCGCTCCCGACAGCCGTCGGGATTGGCGCGCCACCTGGAGTACGACGAGAAGGTCGTGGCCCACTTCGACGTGCGCTCCTGCAGCGCCGCCGACCTGCACGCCACTCAGGCCGATGGCCTGCTCGACGCGGCGCGGGACGTCGTCGTGCATCTCGACGCCGAGGCCCCCAGCCGCATGCTCCACCTGCTGCAAGGGCTCGTGTCCCAACATCAGGTGGCCCCGGAGCGCCTGACGGTGGTCGCCACCGGCGCCTCCTCGGCCCCCAATCTTGCCCAGCGCCTGAGCGACCTGGGCCTCCCTACCTCCGCCGTCATCACCGAAAACGAACTGGAAACGGGCGCGAGGCGGCTTATCATGCAGCTTAGCACACGGCACCCCATTGGACAAATGGCCTAACCGGCCGCACTCCGTTCGCCGCTCCTCCTGTCGGGGGCCCGGCAGATTTTCGCAAAGTGGCATACGAAGCCGCCTTGGCACCCATGAAGAAGATTCTCGTCCGCCTGCTCATTGGGGCCGGCCTCCTCTCTGGAGTGGGCATTCTCGTGGTCGGCTACCTCCTGCTTACGCCCACCACCTACGAAGGAACGGGA
The DNA here is from genome assembly GCA_964612165.1 of uncultured Salinivenus sp. Taxonomy (GTDB): domain Bacteria; phylum Bacteroidota; class Rhodothermia; order Rhodothermales; family Salinibacteraceae; genus Salinibacter. The sequence continues at coordinate 1,884 of CAZTDC010000502.1, read as the reverse complement.
CGGGTCGCTGGGATCGACGATGGGGGCAAAACCCTCGTCGTGGAGCACGAAGAGATTCCCGGCTACATGCCGCCCATGATTATGCCGCTCCCCGTGGCGGACGCAGACATGACCACGTCTTTGCGTCCCGATGATGCCATCGCGTTTGAGCTCACCGTGTCGGACGATAGCACCTGGATCTCGTCGGTCGAGCCGCTCCCGGACACGGCCGTGGCCCAAAACCCGGCCCAAACCCTCCGGCCGCTGTCCAGCACGTCGGCCTCGGGCGACGGCCCCCAGCCGCTTCAGGAGGGCGACCGGCTCCCCGCCGACCTCACGCTCGTGGACCAGAACGGCGATCCCATTCGAATGGAGCAGTTTCGGGGGCAGGCACTGGTCCTCACATTCATCTACACGAGTTGTCCGCTTCAGGAGTATTGTCCCCTCATGTCGAAGCGGTTTGCCACCCTTCAGCCGACGCTGCGGGACCGGTTTGGGAAAGGGGCGCACCTGCTGTCCATCAGCTTCGACCCGGCGACCGACACCCCCGAGGTCCTTCGCGACTACGCTGCCGAGTACACCGACCGGCTCGATACGTGGACATTTGCCACCGGCGACACGAGTCAGGTGAGTCGGGCCACGCGCCTCTTCCGGGTGTACACAGAACCGGAGAAAGGCGAGATCACCCACAATCTGGTCACGGCCGTCGTGGCGCCGGACGGGACGGTGCGACGCCTCTTTCGGGGCAACGAGTGGAGACCGGAGGACGTAACCCAGGCAGTGGAGCGGGTTCTGTAGAGCAGGCACAATCGGTCCGCTCGCGTCCAAACCGACCCGGCGCTGCCGAGCACGCATCTGCTGGGCCGGAGGAGCAACATGTCACTGCGAACGCGCCTCCAGGCCCCGGTGTCCCGCTGCCCCTTCTGTGCTGCCCCACCCCCAACCTGGAAATCCCCGAGACGCCCCGATCCGATCAGGGGATCGCCGATCCTCCTCGGGAATCGTATCGTCATCCCCGTCCTCTGTGTCAGGCCTCTCCGTGGGCCGAGTGAGGGTTTGCTCCGTCCGCGCTCTCATTCCCCCACGCCCACGTGCTTACAAAGCACCAGTCACGGGGACAGGCAATTGAGCCTCCATTCGCCCGGTCGAGCCTCCAACCTCCGATCGCCCCTTGACACCCCCTTCACGTTGTGTATCTTTAAAAGGCACCGACCGGGGAATGCACTTCGCCCTTCGAAGCGCTTCCACGGCCCTCGACATCCCTTCTCAGCGACCAACCGGCGATCCCATGACCGTCTCCTCTACCGTCGACATCCGCAACATTGCACTTGCTGGCCACCAGGGTAGCGGCAAGACGGCCCTGACCGAAGCCATGCTCCACGCCAGTGGTGACCTCGACCGTCCGGGCTCTGTGACCGATGGCACGACGGCGAGCGACTTTCACGAAAGCGAGAAGGAGCGCGAGATGTCCATCTTTACCTCGCTCCTGCACACCGAGTGGAATGATCGCAAGATCAACATCCTCGATACGCCTGGGTACTCGGACTTTTCGAGCGAGGTGATCGCCGCGACGAAGGTGGCCGACACGATGATGTGCGTCCTCGACGCCCGGTCGGGGGTCGAGGTGGGCACCGAGGCGGCGTGGAACTACGCCGAGCAGATGGACACCCCGTCCCTCTTCGTGATCAACCACATCGATCAGGCGGGCTCGGATTTCCAATCGCTCGTCGAGGAGGTGGAGGAGCGGTTCGGGCGCGGGGCCACGGTCGCTCAGTTCCCGGCGGGCGAGGGATCGCGCACCCTCATCGACGTGCTTCGGATGAAGCAGTTATACTACCCGGAGGATGAAACCGAGCCGGAGGTGCAACCCATCGACGACGCCTTTGAGGAGGAAGCCCGCGAGCG
>CAZTDC010000501.1:0-2597 GCA_964612165.1 uncultured Salinivenus sp. | reverse complement strand
CGCCGGTAGCGGAGCGGACGGCGCGGGCCACAGGTGGAGCGCCGGAGCACCGCCCCTCCGTGTCACTGGCATGTGGCGTGACCACCCCGCCCGAACGGCGCTGGTCGCCTGAACCTAAATTGGCGATGTTTCCAGAACCGGCTTGAAATCGGCGCTTAGAGCCGCTGAGCGGGGATTTTTGCCCGATCTGGACCCGCTCAGAGGCGACTCGTGAGCCGTGGCAAGGGGAGAGGGCAACCTGTTCGATCTGAGGCGGGACGCATAACGCATTATTTGGGCTGATCCCCACGCGGACCGCCTCACGAACCGAGACGGACGCACACCGACCCATGCGGACTAATACGGAACGGACGCAAACGGACTCAGACGGACTGAGGCGAATCCGTGCGGATTCGTCGGCACTAATTGAACCGCGCCGCCAAGTTTGACTTGGCCATCTTTCAATGTTTTGTTCTGGACCCACAGAGCCAATTAAGCAGATATGAAGACAGAAAACGCTTTCCTTCTTGGTGCCGCCTTCCTTCTGCTTATGCAGATCCCGCTGTTCCAGGGACTATTCCCAGAACCATATCCGGCGGTCTTACTGCCCGGAGGAGTGACCACGTACGAGCATGACAAAGATACAGTCCAGGTGCGTGATTGGAAGATAGCGTCGTTTGTCGGTGAGGACTCCACCGCCCTTCCGAAAGATGCGATCTTTCCGGGCAGTCCTACCCAGTACGTCAGGTTCATGTATTCGTCGATCTTTGAGGCGGGCCGCAACCCCGAATTGCGGAGGGAGGTTGCGCAGTGGATGCGACGTAACTTGCCCGCGTCCAGAAGCTCTCCGCAAGCAGATTCGGTGTGCGTTTATCGGGTGCAGAAGCGAATCCCCCTGACTCGCTCTGTACCGGAGATTGACGTATTGCGCAGTAAGTGCTTTACGACCGACAGTGGGTAGTGAAACGAGTACTCGCAGCACTGGACGACTTAGTGGACAGCGCTGTCGACACCTACGCAGCCACTGAGCGGGGGCTGTCACTTTTCCGAATCGTGTTCGGGCTGTCGTTCATTGCCTTGCTCACGCCACGGTTTTTGTGGGGCACTGGCTACCCTGACTTCCTGTATCAGCCCCCTCCTCCCCTTTCTCTGATCGACTGTAGCGGGCAAGTGCAGCCGGGACTCGTATGTGGATTTCCGCCGTTTTGGGTAGTGCTGGGACTGGAGGCGTGCTTATCCATTACTGCGGTCTGCCTTCTCTTCGGATACCGCACGCGATATGTGTCGCTTCTGTTTACCGCTCTCTTCGTCCTCCTCAATGCATTCCGATTTTCATTCGGGAAGATTGATCACGGCATCATGTACGTGATCACTCCGACGGTCCTTGCCTTCTCGGGGTGGGGGAACTACTTCTCACTCGACGCCCAACGTGGGCGAACGTCGGCGCACAGCTACCCTTGCTACAGCTTAGTCCTCTTGGCAGGATGCATGTCAACTGGATTTCTGTCGGCAGGGCTTCCGAAAGCCATTCTCTGGCTCGATTTCGACCTCTCGACATCCGGTGTCCGGCAGTGGTTCGTCAACGGGTACTACGTCCGGGGTCGCACGGACCTGTTAGCACCAATCTTTTCGCAAGTGCAAAGCGCCTGGGTGTTCGAGGGGATGGATTACGCAGCCGTGTTATTCGAACTCGGCTTCGCAGCGTCTGTCCTCCACGGGTGGTGGTTTCGACGATTTGTTTGTCTGGCAGTGCCATTTCACATCTTCAACTATTTGGTGCTCAACATCCCATACTACATTCACTTTCCGGTGTATGCGGCCTTCCTACCGTGGGACCGTATAGCCACGACGGTCAGTTCAATTCACCTCAAGCAGAGAATCCAAGCAGTAGACGGACGCCACTTGATCGGGTGTGCATCCGCGTATATGCCCCTTCATATCTTATCGGCTTATGTCGATCTGTCGACGCTGCTTGGGGTAGACATGCAAATGGTGAAGGCATCTGCCGTTTTCGGGGTCGCGGTAATTGTTCTCGGTATGGTTGCAAGGTGGAAGCTGGAGGAATCTCCGTAAATTAATCTCTGCAGACAATTTGGCCCGGTGGGAAATGCCTCTGTACTACAGAAAACCCGCCCCGAGAGAATCGGGACGGGCGAGAGGTAGCTCCAGGCCGGGGCGAGGTGCTACGAGGCGCCGAAGTCCGTGACGGCGAGGAACGAGGTTGCGCCGAGCGATCCTGTCTCGACGGTGATACGGTGATCGGCTCCCTCGTGATCGGCAAGCGTGGACACCGTATCGAATAGGGCCGTGGCCTCGATTTCGACGTCTTGATCCGCGTGCTCGACAGTGACGAAAAAGGTATCGAAGCGGCCTTGCAGAATGTCATTGCGGAGCGCAGAGAGAGACTTTTTCATCGGCTCGTGTCGTATCTGTGAGGGGCAGAGCGGAAGTGAAAAGAGCCCCGGCCCGGCTGTCGCCTCGTGCCCGGCCGGGGCCGTCGGCTTAGTTGAGCGGAAGCGTCGCTTCGTCGTGGAGCCGCTGCGCTTCGCTGGATGGAAGGGCCGTGGTGCCCTTCGCCGTGACCGCTTGCCAGCGTTGCGTAGCGAACGAGCCCTCGT
>CAZTDC010000500.1:0-2607 GCA_964612165.1 uncultured Salinivenus sp. | reverse complement strand
ACGCTCACTATTGAGCCCGGCGTCCACATTGAATTCGAGGCCAACACGTGCATTAGCATCAATAGCAATGATGCGGCGCTCGTGGCCTCGGGAACGGAGGACAACCCGATCACGATGACCGGCACGCAGTCCGATCCGGAAGGTTGGTGGGTGGGAGTTGCGTCCTACTCCAGCAACCCCAACAATGAGCTCAATTACGTGCAGATCGAGGACGCGGGCAGTGCGGAGTGGGGCAGTATGAGCCGGGCGGCCAGCGTGGCGATCAACAGCGGCAACCAGCTCACCCTCACCAACAGCACCATCCAGAACGGGGGCGGCTTTGGCCTTCACGTCGACGAGTCGGACGGGGACCTGGCTTTCTCCGGCAACACCTTCAGCGGAAATCAGCTGGGGCCGGCCAACGTGCCGTTTACACTGATCGGGGAGATCGACGCCGGCTCAAGCTTTGAGAGTGGAACGTTCGTGCGGGTTTGGGGGGCGAATCCGAGTTCCGGAGACGTGACCGTCGACGCCCTGGAGGTGCCGTATCGGATTGCCGGCACGCCGGGCCTGAACGGCGACGTCAGTGTGGCAATCGATCCGGGTGTGACGATGGAGTTTACCGCCAACTCAAACCTGACGATCAACAGTGACGACGCCTCCCTGATTGCGGCCGGTGAGTCCGGAAACGAAATCGTGATGACCGGCACGCAGTCCGACCCGGAGGGGTGGTGGCAGGGAATTGCGTCCTACTCCAGCAACCCCAACAACGAGCTCAATTACGTGCAGATCGAGGACGCGGGCAGTGCGGAGTGGGGCAGTATGAGCCGGGCGGCCAGCGTGGCGATCAACAGCGGCAACCAGCTCACCCTCACCAACAGCACCATCCAGAACGGGGGCGGCTTTGGCCTTCACGTCGACGAGTCGGACGGGGACCTGGCTTTCTCCGGCAACACCTTCAGCGGAAATCAGCTGGGGCCGGCCAACGTGCCGTTTACACTGATCGGGGAGATCGACGCCGGCTCAAGCTTTGAGAGTGGAACGTTCGTGCGGGTTTGGGGGGCGAATCCGAGTTCCGGAGACGTGACCGTCGACGCCCTGGAGGTGCCGTATCGGATTGCCGGCACGCCGAGCCTGAACGGCAACGTCAGCATGACGATCAATCCGGGCGTCGAGATGCACTTTACGGCCAACTCAAACATCAATGTGAACTCCAACGATGCCTCTCTGGTCGTCAATGGCGCGTCGGACAATAAGGTCCTGATGACCGCCACGCCCGGCAATCGGAACGATGGCTACTGGCAAGGCATCGGGTTCTACTCCAACAATCCGAACAATAAGATCACTAATGCCAGAATCCGGTATGCCGGCGGTCAAACATGGGGCTCGATGAGCGCGGCGGCCAACGTCGGCATCAATTCAGACTCTCAGCTCGAGCTCACCAATTCGGCAATTACGAATAGTGGCCAGCATGGAGTGCACTGCGACGAGCCGAGTCAGGCCTCCTTCACCGAGTCGGGGAACAACTATTCCGACAACGGAGGGGAGGACATAAATGGCTGCAACGTGAATTAGTCGGCCCGCCTATAGGAAGGGAGGATGCCAGTGCAATTGACGGCACCGGCGATTCGACCTCTTTACGAACGCCCCGGCTCCTCGCGAGTCGGGGCGTTTTTTTATGGATCTCCTCGTTCGTGGGACCGCGCGCTCGACTAGGCAGTTTCGAGGCGGCGGAGAATCCGATCGGCCTGCTCCAGGTGACGTCGCTGATGGGCGATGCCGGCCTCAAACCAGGCCCCGAGGCTGATGCGGAGGAGGGGAAGAGCGGGAGACGGCACGCGGAGGCGTCGGAGGTCGAGTCCCTCGGCACTGATCACGCACTCGGCAAACTGGTCCTGCAGGGCCCGAAACTCGTTGAGCGTTTCGTTCGGGTAGAGCGTCTCGGTGGGTTCGGGTTCAAAGATCGAGGGCGCCGTGAAGGTCCAGCGAGAAGACGGCTCCATGGACCGGACAAACCACCGGCTCACAAAGCCATACTGGAACGGCGGGTCTCCGTATGGGCCATTTTCTCGTCCGTGCTCGATCGCCTCCTCCAGCGAATTCAAAACCAGCCAGCCCGTGGTGTTCATGTGGTCGAAGACCTGCGCGACCGACCACGTCTCCGGGTCGGGCGAGCGGCGAAGCGCGTCCACGCCCACGCCGTCCACAAGGGCTCTCGCCTCGTCCTTCAGGGCGAGAAAGCCGGAGCGATAGTCGTCGAGTTGCTCGTGCATGAGGGGCAGCCGCAGGGGTTATGTCACATCCAGTTCCAACAGGCCCTCGTTCACGAGCGACGTGAGCAGGTCGACGAAGGCCTCGTCGTCGAGGTGGGGCGTGAGGGTATCGGCCGGAATCACCTGACGGCCCGTCACGAGCGGGGCCGCGTAGGCGAGGTCGGCGTCGAGGGACGTGGCGTCTCCGTTGGCAAACAGGGTGGCCGTGCCGTCGTCGTGTTCGATGAAGGCGAGGTGCGAGACCGGGCCGCGCCGCAGGTCGGTGCCCTGCCGCAGCGCGTCGGTGAGGGAGGAGGCCGGAACCGGGGCCTCGGGGGGCATGGCCTGTCGGTCGCGCGGAGGACGTGTAAGGTAT